>JBBIKN010000049.1:0-3356 GCA_037445435.1 Nitrospira sp.
TCCTTGGCTATGATTCTGGCTTGCTCAGATCAATGTCGGACAGGCTCCTAGGCATCGGTGCTGGGATCGACTATAATGCAGCCTGGTAGTATGCGGCTAAGGAAGTAGGTTGAAGTCATGGCATCCAGAAGCTACACGGCGATTGTAGAGAAGGAAGGGACAGGATATGTCGCGCTCTGCCCGGAACTCGACGTAGCCAGCCAAGGGGACACCGTGGAATCCGCGACCGCGAATTTGAAAGAGGCGGTCGAGTTATTTCTGGAATGTGCCGATCCTGCCGAAATAGAACGCCGGCTTCACACACAAGTCTTTATCACCCGCTTTGAAGCGGCGCATGGGTAAGCTCCGTATCCTTTCCGGCCGGGACGTGTGCCACATTCTTGAACAACATGGCTTCCAGATCGTTCGGCAACGAGGCAGTCACATGGTCATGCAACGGCGTACCGATGTTGGAACTATAACGGTCCCGGTTCCGGATCATGCCGAAATCAAAATCGGCACGCTGCAAGCCATCATCCGACAGAGCGGCATCCCTCGCAACGCTTTCGAGTCCTGATTCATCCCCGATACACAAAGGCCAGATCATCGGCTGCGCGATATGCGGATCTGCATTGAAACCCCATATGGTCTGGCGTATCGTTTGCAAAGTTGTAGCGCGTTTCATCCACAGAAAGAGGCAGATCTGGACTTAGGGGAATCAGCTCCAAACATTGCTAGGTTCAGGGGTTCCATGCGAAGAATCTGGGAACTAGTAGTGACAGCCAAGCAGATGTACCCGAGGGATCCGTTCTTTGATCGCTTCGAGGAATCGTGTCGTGAGAACCCGAGCAAGAAGAAGGCGTACCGTACATACGACGACGCTCTTCGAGTGCTCGACCGCGAATCCTGGCAAGTTCTCAAGACGAAGGCACTGGCGCACTTTCGAGATCACCGCACTGGACAACTCAAGCAGGGATTTTTCAATCAGTTGAATGAGGCCTTTGCGTACCGTTACCTCGTTCGACAAGGCTATCGCAGGGTCAAGCTAATTACAGAGCAGGGCCGTCGCGTTCCTGATCTTCAATACTTCGATGGCGGACTCCTGCGGCATTGTGAAGTCAAGACGATTGGCATCTCCGAAGAGGAAATCTCCAGGCGGTCATCTCAAGGGGTATTTACGAACACGTACCTAAGGCTGAGCGAGGGATTTTTCAAGAAGCTCACTGACGCAATCGCAAAGGCCAGGAGTCAGATTAAGGAGCAGGGAACGAGCGGTCTCGTTTATCTCTTAGTGCTCTTGGACGATATTGCACTGGATTACTATCAAGACTACCGGCGTCAACTTGCTCAATTCGCTCAAAGCAACAAGATCGATGATGTTCACATCAAGTTTGGACTGCGATTCAATCGGCACATGCGTCTAACATACGCTAGCCGCTGACTATGGTCAGCGTGATGATGAGCCGCCTCGGCACGTTAGGCAGTATGGCACACAATTTCCATGTTTGTAGGAGGCAGTGAAATCATGAGCATTCAACCCTTTGTCTTGAGGCCCGATCAGCATGAGCCCGCATTGAATGTGGTCGGAACACAAGTGACGCTCTTGGCGTCGAACGCGGCCACGCAAAGCTACGGGATTACCTTACAGCAAGGCGAAGAAGGAACAGGTCCTCCACCGCATAGTCACGATTGGGACGAAGCGTTCTACGTCCTGAAAGGCGAGATTCACTTCCTTTGTGATGGGAACATCTAACGGGGAGTGGGTACACTCTTATAGAACTGTCCTCGCCAGCTTCGCTTTTCCACGGCCCGGGTCAACGCGGTTGCTAGGATTTCCATCTCGCATCAGTCTGATATTTCGTATATATTCTCCACATGAGCACAATTTCCCTCACCCGAGACGAGGCGATCCGGCGGCTTCACGCCGTTGAGTCCGAGATTCGGAGCCTGGGTGTTCGTCGGCTGGCGCTCTTCGGCTCTGTGCTTCGTAACGAGGCTCGCCCAAACAGTGATGTGGATGTGCTTGTCGAGTTTGCCCCGCCCGAGAAGACATTCGATCGCTTCATGGCGCTGGCGGATCTGCTCGAAGACACGTTGGACCACCGGGTTGAAGTGATCACGACTGAGTCACTCTCACCTTTCATTGGTCCGCACATCTTGGCCGAGGCAACGGATGTCCTTCGAGCCGCGTGACTATCTGCGGCATATTCTCGCGGAAGTCGAGTATCTCCTCAATCAGAGTCGATCTCTGACCTATGAGCGGTTCGCAGCGGATGAGACGCTGCGGCGTGCGTTCGTGCGTAGCTTGGAAATCATCGGCGAAGCGGTGAAGAACCTGCCCGATGAGTTCCGAGCATCGCATCCCGAGGTTGCGTGGCGCCCGATTGCTCAGATGCGAGACCGCCTGATCCACGGTTACTTTGGAGTGGATTATCAGCTTGTATGGGATGTGGTGTCCAAGAAACTTCCGGAACTGAAACGTAGCATCCAGCGGATTATTGATTCACAACAAGCTTAGCCATTAAGGTCGGGGGGGACGTGGAATGATGAGACTCTCACTCGAACCGTTCGGGCGGTGCAGCTGATAGTCGCCAGCTTTCTTAGGAAGCTGCAAGGTCAGGCGCGTTCACTTCGTATCTGAGACCGGATCAGAAAAATCGGCAGTAAGTCAATCTCGTCCATCCGACTTTGAGACCCTCACCGTTTTGCTCACCACCTGTTATACTGAGCCATTCCTTCATTCAATTCGAGAGTGATCGCCATGAGTTCTCCGACCTGGGACGAATTCGCCGAGCTTGCGCTGAAACGCATCGCGGCATCGGGCGCCGAGTACGGCGACATCCGTATTCAGGACAGCCATACGGAACATATAGAGGGCGAAGATCGCCGGATCGCGTCAATTCGGGACGTCCGAGACATCGGTTTCGGCGTACGAGTGCTGTATCACGGAGCGTGGGGGTTTGCTGCGAGTTCGATTCTGTCGCTTGAAGAAGTACCACGGATCACTGATCTGGCCGTTGAGATCGCGAGAGGTTCCGCCTCAGTGGCCCTTGAGAAGGTACGATTGGCGCCGGAACCGGTTCATCGTGACCGCATCGTCACACCGTATCGCATCGATCCCTTCTGTGTGCCTCTGGAGAAAAAAACGGACTTGCTATTGAACACGATGGAAACGCTCCATCGACAAAGTGGTGTCGCGCGAAGCAGCGCAAGCCTGTGGGTACGTCGAGACAAGAAGCTATTCGTGTCGACAGAAGGGTCGCACCTCGAATTCGATCTGTTGGCCGGGCAAGGTGACTGTACCGCGACTGCGCTGTATGATAGCCGGTTTGCTTCGCGAAGCTTCAATACGCCACATCTCAGGAAAGGCTATGAGC
>JBBIKN010000049.1:3456-22505 GCA_037445435.1 Nitrospira sp.
AGCCGGTTTGCTTCGCGAAGCTTCAATACGCCACATCTCAGGAAAGGCTATGAGCTGATTGAAGAGGCAGATTTCCTGCGGGAGGCGGTACGAATCGCCGACCAGGCGATGGAAAAGGTGAAGGCGCCGGCGGTGGAGGCCGGCCAGTATGATCTGGTACTCGATCCGGAGCATCTCTCCTTGACCATCCATGAATCCTGTGGCCACCCCAGCGAACTGGACCGGGCGCTTGGCTACGAGGCCAATTATGCCGGTACAAGTTTCTTGACAACGGAGAAGCGCGGCAACTTTCGCTATGGCTCGCGGTATGTGAATTTGGTTGCCGATAACACCGAACCGGAAACCTTGGCCGCGACCGGTTTCGATGACGACGGGGTGCAGTGCCAGAGATGGGACATCGTCCGTGACGGGATCTTCGTCGGCTACTGTACGAACCGGGAAGTGGCGCCGAAGATCGGTGAATCTCGTTCACGTGGCTCGAATCGAGCCGATGGATGGGAGAATATTCCGATCGTGCGCATCGCCAATATCGGGCTTGAGCCGGGGTCGGCGACAGTCGAGCAACTCATCGCCGACGTGAAGTGGGGCATCTATATCGAGGGTCATGGGTCCTATAGTATCGATCAGCGCCGCTACAATTTTCAGTTCGGCGGCGATGCGTTCTGGCTGATTGAAAACGGCCGGCGCACCCATATGCTGCGGGACGTGATCTACCACGGAATCACGCCGGAATTCTGGAACAGCTGCGACGGTGTGGGCGACCGATCTTTTCGCCGTCGGTACGGATTCATTACTTGTGGAAAGGGGCAGCCGGGTCAATCGGGTTGGATGACCCATGCCGCTTCTCCTGCAAGATTCCGCCGAGTCCACGTGATTAGAGGCGAGGGCTCATGACCGTTCCGAGCGAAAAGTGGCCCAAAATGACCGGCCGCGACGAGTTTCGTTTTCTCAGCGATCTGATCTTCACCCGTTCATCCGGCGATCATACCATGGTCAGTCTCCGCGATCACCATGCCGGAACGACCAGATTCGCCAACAATCAAATCATCCAGAATGTTGATGCCAGACGCGGAATCTTGACGGTGACGGTCGCCTTCGACAGGCGACATGGAAGCGCCAGTACGACCGACTTTACCGCCGGCTCCATCCAGGACATGTTGACGCGTGCCGAGCGAATTGCGCGAGTCTCACCGGCTGATCC
The DNA here is from genome assembly GCA_037445435.1 of Nitrospira sp. GTDB lineage: Bacteria > Nitrospirota > Nitrospiria > Nitrospirales > Nitrospiraceae > Nitrospira_D. The sequence continues at coordinate 4,658 of JBBIKN010000049.1, forward strand.
CGAATACCTTCCGCCTCCCGACCCGTGCCTGTTCCCCATCCGAGAAACTGCGAAGTCGGAGACTGTGGCGGCGGGGCCGGTCAAACGTCTGGAGTACGCGAATGAAGCGATCGGGCACTGCCGGATGGAAAACCTCATGGCGGCGGGTGTGGTGTCGTCGTCTGGAACGGCAGTGGGGATCGCCGCCGACAACGGACTCTTCGGATATGAATATCGAGCGGATGCCGGGTTCAGCCTGACGGTCCAAGCCGGTGACGCAACCGGCTGGAGCGCGGCCGCCCATCGGTCTATCGATCACTTGAAAGTTCAAGAGCGGACATTGGCCGCCATTGCCAAGGCCAAGCGAGGTCGGGATGCGTGCGAGCTTCCTGCGGGACACTATCCCGTGATTCTTGAACCGGCTGCCGTGGCCGGTCTCTGGACGTGGCTCATCTGGTCACTCGACGCCAAGTCTTATGTAAAAGGCACGAGTCCGTTCGTCGGAAAATTGGGGCAGCTCGTCGTTGACGAACGGCTGACGCTCAGGAATCATCCAGATCATACCGATCTGCTCGGCGAAGGCATGACCCATGAGGGTTTGCCCAGCACGCCGTCGGTGTGGATTGATCACGGCGTCTTAAAGCAGTTGGCCTACGACCGATTTACGGCGAAGGCCGAGGGCATACACACCATTCCGACGCTGGAGGCTCCCGTCTTGTCGCTGGATGGCCTCTCGCTCCATTCGGTTCAAGATCTGATCAAGAATACTGAGCGCGCGATCCTTGTCTCGAACTTTTGGTACATCCGTCCCGTGAATCCTCGTGATCTCATGCTGACCGGGATGACGCGGGATGGGACGTTTCTGGTCGAGAAGGGGGAGATCGTCTCGCCGGTGAAAAATTTCCGCTTTCATGAGAGTCCGTTGCGGGCGTTTCAGCATCTCAGCGCGTGGACCGCACCGATGGAGGCGGTCAATTCGGAAACGAGGAAAATGCTGGTTCCCGCCGTGGCACTCCCGCATTTTTATTTCTCCAGCGTGACACGGTTCTAGTTCTACTGGTTAGGATACAGAATATATTCCGGCATACCCCAAATAAAAAGGTTGACTCTTCAACCCGCAAGGAGTAGGTACATCCTAGACGTCCAAATAGGTCCGAATGAACGGGATCCGGCAGATGGCTCCACGATTCAACAAAGAACCGATCAACCTGATTCATCGAATTCCGTCTCAAAAACAGATCGATGAAGCACGTCCGGTGAGGCCACCCTACGGCCAAATGCTGCTCGATGCCGGAACTGCTTGCTGGCGCAAGATGGTTGATCTCTTTGCATACGTGACGCGGTATGAGGACGAGACCTCTCCTCGGATTCGTAAACCGCTTGCGTTACCCGACCGCACGATGGAGCGTCAGGCGGTGGAGCACGATCGTGTCCGGTCGAACGGAGCAGGGGATCACGTTCACGCAGCCCACGCCGCAGAGAACTTCCCGGCTGCGACGGTCACAATCCTACAAGAGCCGTCCACAGGGCAGATGCGTGTTCAGTCCGAAGAAGTCGCCGAACTCCGGGCCTGCCTCATCGGGCAGCAGGATGAAATTGCCCGGCTTACTTCACATATTCAAGAGCTCACCGCCTTGGTGAGTTCTCAGCAACAGGTCCTCGTTCATCTTGGTAAAGAGTTGGAAACCGGTGCATTTTCAACGGCATCGACTAGTACGGCCGCTGCCTCAGTCAAGCGGAGCCGTATCGGGCGGAAGAAGCCGAGCGAGACGCCTGATTCCCACGAAAGTGAGCGGTCGTTTCCCCATCCGGAAAGTGAAGGCCCGTCGCTTAATCTCTAAACCTGCCGGGTCCGTTCGGTAGTTGGCCGGGGGGATCTCAACACACCTCAAGTACTTCGTAGGTAGAGCCGATCCTCACGCATACCTAATTTTCTAGTCAGAGATAGGCCCCGTCTGCTAAAAATCCGTCAATGAGTATCTTCCGCGTCCTGTTATGGACGGTGCTCTGGCTGGGTCTGCTGGCGATTGATGTGGGTTCGGCAACCGAACGCCGTCCCTCCCTGGTACCCCTCTATGACAACCTTGGCAGCCTTCATCACCCCATCACGACGAGTTCCAATGAGGCTCAACGATACTTCGATCAAGGCTTGCGGTTCGTGTACGCCTTCAACCATGAAGAGGCGACCCTGGCCTTCGAAGAGTCGGCGCGTCTCGATCCTTCTGCGGCGATGGCCTATTGGGGCGTGGCGCTCGCATTGGGTCCGAACATCAACGAGTCGATGGATAAGGCAGCCGAACGACGGGCATGGGAGGCCGTAGAAAAAGCGCGCGCCCATCGTGCGCATGTGAGCCCCGCCGAACAGGCCTATATCGACGCGATCGGCAAGCGATACGCGCGCAATGCCCATGCACGACCGACCCTCGATAAAGCATATGCCGATGCGATGCGTGTAGTCTGGCGGCAGTTCCCACACGATCCGGATGCCGGCGTATTGTTCGCTGAAGCCTTGATGGACCTGCACCTGTGGGATTTGTGGACGGCGGCTGGGAAGCCAAAGCCAGGCACTGAGGAGCTCGTGTCGACGTTGGAATCGGTTCTGACACGCTTCCCGGATCATCCAGGAGCTTGCCACTACTATATCCATAGCGTGGAAACTTCGCCGACGCCGGAGCGAGCCGTGTCCTGTGCGGAACGGTTGCCTGGACTTATGCCGGGTGCCGGTCACTTAGCTCACATGCCGGCCCACATCTACATGCGGCTCGGTCGATATCATGAAGCGGCTGAACGAAATGCGCATGCTGCGGAAGTCGATCGCCACTATCTGGCCGGGAGGAAGCTAAGGGGCGACTATGCCGACGGGTACTACACCCACAATCTGCACTTTCTCTGGGCTTCTTTGACGATGGCGGGCCGAAGGACCGAGGCGCTGAAGGTGGCGCGCCAACTGACGAAACCGATTACCGAAGGTGAAGCACGGAAGGACAAAGGGAAGGAATTGTACCTTCCGACTCCTGTGTGGTCCATGATCAGGTTTGGACAATGGGACGAACTGCTGCGCGAACCGCCTCCTCCAAAGCCGCTGCGTCTGCAAGAGGGAATGTGGCGACTGGGAAGGGGAATGGCACTATTGGCGTCGGGTCGCTTGCCCGGCGCCGAGGGTGAGCACATGGTGCTGGCCGCCCTGGCTAGACGCCTCGGTCGTGATCGGATGACAAAAGAGAAGACCGAACGGGCTCTGCTCAAGATCGCGGAGCGGATGCTGGCCGCTGAGTTGGCGACGTATCGTCATCAGTACGACGAGGCCATTAAATCGTTCGCAGAAGCCGTGAAGCTGGAGGAGGGGTTGCCGTACGCCGAACCCCCATTCTGGCCGATTCCGATTCGTCACTATCTCGGAGCCGTCTTGCTGAAGGCCGGCCGGCCCGCTAAGGCGGAAGACGTCTACCGAGCGGATCTGGCGAAGAATCCGCGGAACGGCTGGGCTCAGTTTGGGCTCATGCAGAGCCTCCGCGCTCAGCGGAAAGACCGTGAAGCGGACGCTATAGAAGCGCAATGGAGACAGGCATGGGAGCATGCGGATGTGACCCTCACGGCTTCCCGGTTTTGAGGTGCGCGAAGTTCACGCTATGCCGACTAAGGTACGGCACGGCTGTGGACGCCCGCGAGATGGTGAGCGGGCCGTATCCCGCGACCGCCCGGCGTCTTCGGGCGACGTGAGAAAGAAGCTGGAAGATTTTTTCAACGTCTTGCTGGGAGGGAGTGATGAAATTTGTGGTAGGCGTGATGGGACCGGCCAAAGCCCCGAAGAGAGACCTCGACAATGCTCGGGTCCTTGGAGAATTCATTGCACGACGTGGCTGGGTCGTGTTGACCGGCGGTCGAGACGTGGGCGTCATGGACGCGGCCTGCGAAGGAGCCAAGCGGGTGGGCGGAAGCTTGACCATCGGGATTTTGCCGACGGCCAAGGATAAAGTGTCCCGCCACGTGGACGTGCCGATCATCACCGAAATGGGCAGCGGTCGTAACAATATCAATGTTCTGACGAGCCATGTCGTGGTCGTCTGTGGATTGAGCGGATCCGGTACGGTGTCGGAAGTCGCCCTCGCGGTGAAGGCGGGAAAACCTGTCATTCTGGTGGAAGCCTCTCCCGCCGACGTGACGTTCTTCCGCAAACTCGATCAGCGGCTAGTCAAAGCGGCCGCATCGCCGGAAGAGGCCATTGAGCTGATCATGAAACTTATGGATGGGCGCCAACGACGAGTGCATCGTTCTGGACTGCCTACGTACGGCTACATTCCGGTCTGAAGACGACGCCTGTCGGCACGTATCCCGGCTGACCTCCATGCAAGGTGAGCTCGATCGACATCCATCTCTCACCGATCGCCATAGTAAGATGTAAGAACCGTCGCATCGCGACGACGATGGAGAGAGGGAGGACACCTATATGACTATGCTCAAACGCTTAACGACCATGGCGGTCGCGCTGGTGGCTTGTACGACTCTCACAGGCTGGCCCACAGGTGGAGTTCAGGGTGCACCAACAAGCGCCAAGACTTACTTCGCGGGAGGCTGCTTCTGGTGCATGGAAGAAGCCTTTGAAAAAGTAGATGGAGTTCTCGCGGTCGTATCTGGGTATATGGGAGGCACGGTCACCAATCCCACCTATGAACAGGTCTCAGACGGACGCACCGGCCATGCCGAGTCCGTCGAAGTCATATACGATCCATCAAAAGTCACGTACCAGAAATTGTTGGACGTTTTTTGGCGTAACATCGATCCGGTCACGCCGAACGCACAATTCTGCGACCACGGCACTCAATACCGCGCGGCGATCTTCTATTCGACCGATGAAGAAAAGCGGCTCGCCGAAGATTCAAAGCGTGCCATTGAAGCGTCCAAGCGCTTTCCCCAGCCCATCGTGACCCAGTTGGCCCCGGCTGCGGCCTTCTATCCGGCTGAAGAGTACCATCAGGATTACTACAAGAAAAACCCGCTCCGGTATAAATATTACAAGTACGGCTGCGGCCGAGCTCAGCGGTTGGAAACCTTGTGGGGGAAGTGAATTCGGGGGAGCGTGCGGATTCGCGAGTGCTTGATGCGGTCGGCAAGCGCATTAAATGCGGCGGATCTTTTACAAAGACCAATTTACTTCAAATACGCACCACAACGTGACTCGACAGCAAACAACGTTCGTTGAACGGGGATCACGTTCTTGGGAAGTCGTGGGAGATGCTGACGAAGTGGACTGACCCTATCGTCTGACCTTCATGATCAGGTTTCTCAGTCGTTCTCGCTGCGCCAGGCGAATGCTGATGAATTCCAGGCCGAACTGCCTACCGTCGATCCAGCGCACGATCGCCTGATCGACGCGGAGCGGCCATTTAAAATCATCCAGAAACAAGGACAATTTGAAGAGCATTCCGATCTTCACTTCGACCGATGAGTCGGCCCTGCATCCATTCGTCGACACCTCACGTACCGTCGCCTCACCCTCGAAATCGTCGTCGCCGAAGAAAAACATGCGACAAGAGAGGCTAATTCTTCTGCCGCGCCGATCATGCAGGTTCGCATCCGTCTGGTCGGGTCCTCGCAATGTCTTTGATGCCACGGTGATCCTTTTTAGAGGAAGATCGGATCGGCAGTCTCTAGTGTACGCAGCGAAACTGCTTGAGCAAGCAGAATCGATGTTTTACCTAAGTGTATGCATTAACTGGTCCTGTCGAGTGTCAAGATTGTGACCCACCTTGACGCTGGGCCTTACCCTCTGCCACAAAGGGGACCCGGATGTTGAAAAGCCCTCCAGCTTCGTTCTCGCGTCGCTCAGAGGCTCAACATACAGGACAGAGTATGCCTTGCCGCTTCGCTTGCTGCGGTCTTGCTGGAAGGCCTTTTTGAACATCCGCCGGGTTCAGGTCGGCGATCTTCCCAAGGTCGAGGATCAAAACTGGTTTTCAAGCCTGCTGGGAGGCTTAAGAAGGAGTAGCGTGATGCGAACGGTCAGTCGTCGAATGGCGGATCTTGCTCAATCGGAAATTCGGTCCATGACACAAGCATGCGCGCGCGTGAAGGGTCTCAATATGGCGCAGGGTGTCTGTGATACGCCGGTGCCGTCGATTGTGCTCGAAGGGGCAGAGAAGGCTATCAGGGATGGGCACAATGTCTACACCCGCTTCGACGGCTTGTCTGAGTTACGGCAGGCAATTGCCGACAAACTTGCCCATTACAACGGGATTCGGGCCGATCCTGAAACGGAAGTGACCGTCAGCGCCGGTGCCACCGGCGCCTTTCACTGTGCCTGTGCCGCACTGCTCAATCCTGGCGACGAAGTCATTTTGTTCGAGCCGTACTATCAATACCACATTGGTGCACTCGTGGCTGTCGAGGCCGTTCCCGTCTTGGTACGGCTGGAACCGCCGTCTTGGACGTATACGCTGACTCACCTCGAAAAGGTCGTGACCTCGAAAACGAAGGCCATCATCGTCAATTCACCCGGCAATCCGTCGGGCAAGGTGTTCAGCCGAGCGGAATTAGAGACACTGGCGGAATTTGCGTGCCGGCACGATCTGTTCGTCATGACGGACGAAATTTACGAATACTTTCTCTATGACGGCCGGCGACATGTGAGCATGGGGTCCTTGCCGAACATGGCCGAACGGACGGTGACCATCGGCGGCTACTCCAAGACGTTCAGCGTGACGGGGTGGCGGATCGGGTACAGTGTGGCGGCGCAGCCGTGGACGAAGGCCATCGGCGCGATGAACGATCTCCTCTACGTCTGTGCCCCGGCTCCGCTCCAAATGGGCGTGGCTCGCGGTATCAGAGAATTGCCCGACGATTTCTATGCCAGCTTGGCTCGAGACTATCGGCAGAAACGCGACACATTTTGCCGCGCCTTAGCCCAGGCGGGGCTCACCCCATTAATCCCCGATGGAGCCTATTACGTGTTGGCGGATGTGTCCAGACTTCCGGGTGACTCAGGGAAGAGTCGTGCCTTATACTTGCTAGAAAAAACCGGTGTGGCCGGTGTACCAGGAGAGGCTTTCTTTTCAGGCAAGACAGGGGCCGACTTCCTCCGGTTCAGTTATGCCAAGACGGACTCTGATCTCGATGAAGCCTGTCGACGGTTGACCCAAATCTCTCTAGAAACGGCTAAAGGTTATTCGTGACCTGTGAGGATCGAGCGCGTCAAGAACTTGAGCTGTCGTGTGACGGTGTCGGGGCAGTGTGGGCTGGTGGCCATGATGCCGCTGTAACGAGGCGGACGTCGATTAAAGGTTAAGTCACGTCCCTGTGCGTCAGCAATGGCTCCACCCGCTTCCGTGATGAGAAGAGTTCCCGCGGCGACATCCCACTCATTTTCAGGTTCCAATGTGACCACCGCATCGATGCGACCGGCTGCAGTGAGTGCGAGGACCCACGCAATGGAACGAATAGGGTGGTGGCTGGCTGACGGGTCGAGAGCCGTGAACCGTCCGATCTTTTGTTCCCAGCGATTCAGAGCGACGATCGGATGTCGACCGCTTCTCGCTGTTGGTGGAACCACCGGCTCACCGTTGAGATGAAGACCTCCCCCTCGCATGGTGGTGAATAATTCATCTGTGGAAGGGTTGAAGATACCGGCTACGACGGGCCGACCTTGTTCAATGAGGGCGACAGAAATGCAAAACTCCGACTCACCACTGATAAACGCCTTTGTTCCGTCGATCGGGTCAACGACCCAGACTCGTCTTTTCTGAAGTCGATCCGGACAATCAGGCGACTCCTCTGAGAGCCATCCATCGTGGGGAAACGCCGATGTCAGGCGAGAGTGGAGCATCTGATTCACTGCCAAGTCTGCCGAGGTCACCGGTGATTGGTCCGGCTTCCGACTTGTCTCAAATCCATCCGCGACAAACCGTAAGGCTTCGGCCCCTGCCGCACGCATCACATCGATGAGAATTGCAAGCTCGTCGTTCCATGCCATGATAGAAGAGTAGCAGGCCTGGAGACAGATGAAAAGAAACGACTGCCGGCTTGACCTGGCTTCAGAATCTGCGTACAAGCACGCTACGATGAAACTGGTTCAGAAACGGTCGAAGAAGACGGGACTCTCGCCCGGGACGCTCATTCACATCGGCGAACCGCGGACCAAGACTGTGTCCATTACCCTATTCAATTATGCCGGCGCCCGATGCGAGGAGTGTGTCGTCACAGACGTGAAGCAGCTTCGGCTCCCCGCGGACGAAACCGTCACGTGGGTGAATGTCGGTGGAGTCCATAAGGTTGAGGTGTTGGAAGCCTTCGGGAAACTTTTTGGTCTCCATCCTCTTCTTCTGGAAGACATCGCCAATACGGACCAACGCCCGAAACTCGATGACTATGAGACATACTTCTTTCTCGTCATGAAGATGCTGACGACCTCTGAGCGAGGGGACATTGTGGCCGAACAGGTCAGTTTCGTCCTTGGACGGAATTATGTCCTATCGTTCCAAGAAAACGGGACAGACGTCTTTCACCCGGTGCGGGATCGTCTGAGAGGCGGCAAAGGGCGTCTTCGGCAAAATGGGTCGGACTATCTGCTGTATGCGCTCATTGATGCCGTGGTCGACCAATATTTCGCCGTTCTCGAAATGCTGGGGGAACGAATTGAATCACTGCAAGAGCGGGTGATCGCCGACCCGAAACCGGATACGCTCAAAGATATCCACGCGCTCAAACGGCAACTGTTGTTCGTGCGGCGCGCCGTGTGGCCCCTGCGGGAAGCGATCAACAACCTATCCCGTTCTGAATGTCCCTTTTTGCATGAACCGACCAAGGTATTCTTTCGAGACGTCTACGATCACGTGGTACAGATCGTCGACACCATCGAGACATTGCGTGAAATGGTCTCAGCGAGTCTCGACATTTATCTCTCTAGCGTCAGTTATCGGCTGAACGCCGTCATGCGGGTGCTGACGGTGATTACCACGATTTTCATGCCGCTGAGCTTCATCGCGGGCATTTACGGGATGAATTTCGACCACATGCCGGAACTGAAGTGGGAATGGGGGTACCCGATGGCGTTGTCCATCATGGGAGTGGTGGCGACCGTGATGCTGATCGGGTTCCGTCGAAAAAAATGGCTGTAGCGGAGTCGAAAGGCCTATTCCTGGACTTCGACTTTGTCCACAAAATAGGTGGTGTCACCGAAGCAGGTGGTCGGTATATAACGATACTCTTTGTAATGCAGGATCACTCGTTTTCCCATTACCTCTGTCAATTGCGCGGCGACTTTATCGTCCCAGATTGTAAATTCCCAGAGAACAGGTGCCGTTCCCGGGACGGTCGTCATCGCCAACTCTCCTTCGTGCGTCTTACACAGCCAGCCTTTCGTAGAGAATTTTTGGATGTACCCAGCTCGGTTTCCCTCGGAATAGGTCCAGTTGAACACGACAATGAGGTAGGCGGCACCCACAAAAACGAGAACCGTCATAAACAGTTTCACCGGTTTCTCCTCAATTACGGACGGACGTCACCGAACAGCCACGGGGCTTCAGCCTTGCGTCGGTTCTCATAGGCTTTGATTGCGTCTTCATGCTGAAGGGTAAGACCGATCGAATCAAGCCCGCGATAGAGGCAATCCTTGCGGAAAGGATCGATCTCGAACCGATACACGCTCCTTTTCGGAGTCGTTACCGTTTGGTGGCCTAAGTCTACCGTCAATTGGTACCCTTCTGAGTCGAGCACTTCTTTCATTAAGGCCAGCACTTCCTCAGCGTTCAAGACTACAGGCAGGATACCGTTCTGAAAACAATTGTTATAGAAAATGTCGGCAAAGCTCGGGGCGATGATGCACCGGAATCCCTGATCCAGTAAAGCCCAAGGCGCATGCTCGCGGGAGGAACCGCAGCCGAAATTGTCACGAGTCAATAAAATGGTCGCCCCCTGATACCGTGGCTGATTCAAAAAAAACGATGGATCAGGCGAGCCGTCTTGTAACTTCCGCCAATCAAAGAACAAACCCTCGCGCAGCCCTGTGCGCTTGATGGTCTTGAGAAACTGTTTGGGAATAATTTGGTCGGTATCGACGTTCACTCGATCCAGTGGAGCGACGAGACCGGTCAGGGTGGTAAAGGCTTGCATAGGATTAGTGTTCAGTTCCTTCTTCTGAATTGGGGGATATTTGCAAAGGAGGTATCTCGGGTTTTGTTATCCCCAGTGTCGGATGTCGACGAAGTGTCCTTCGATTGCTGCCGCGACGGCCATGGCAGGAGAGACGAGATGTGTCCGACCTCCCGCGCCCTGGCGGCCCTCAAAATTGCGGTTGCTCGTCGAGGCACAGCGCTCACCGGGCTTCAGCACATCGGCGTTCATCGCGAGACACATGCTGCAGCCTGCCTCTCGCCACTCGAACCCTGCCTCGCGGAACACCCGGTCCAATCCTTCGGCTTCCGCCTGTTGCTTGACGAGCCCCGATCCTGGAACCACCATCGCCTGCACCGTCTTCGCGACCTTCTTGCCCTTCGCGAAACTGGCCGCGAGCCGAAGATCTTCGATCCGCGAGTTCGTACAGGAGCCGATGAACACCTTATCGATTTTGATATCGGTGATCGGCATATTGGGGGAAAGCCCCATGTATGCTAATGCCCGTTCCGTGGCACTCTTTGTTTTCTCGTCTGACATCGTTCGAGGGTCGGGAACCTTTTGATCCACGCCGATGACCATGCCGGGACTGGTGCCCCAACTCACTTGAGGCGCGATGTGTTCTGCTTGCAACGTTACGGTCGAATCGTACGTAGCGTCCGGATCAGTCTTGAGTTGTCGCCACGCATGAACAGCTTGTTCAAAGAGATCTCCCTTGGGGGCGAGCGGCCGTCCGTTGATATAGGCGATTGTCTTCTCATCGGGAGCGACCATGCCGGCCCGTGCGCCGCCTTCAATCGACATGTTACAGAGAGTCATGCGGCCTTCCATGCTGAGGGCGCGAATGGCGGAACCGGTATATTCGATGACATAGCCGGTCCCTCCAGCGGTACCGATCTTCCCAATGATCGCTAGAACAATGTCCTTGGCCGAGCAGCGATCGGAAAGAGTCCCGTCGACACGGATCTCCATGGTCTTGGGTCGCTTCTGCACTAAACATTGAGTGGCCAGAACATGTTCTACTTCGCTTGTCCCGATGCCGAACGCCAAGGCACCAAACGCCCCGTGGGTGGACGTGTGGGAGTCGCCGCACACGATCGTCGTACCCGGGAGAGTGAAACCCTGTTCCGGGCCGATGACATGAACGATACCCTGACGGATGTCGCTCATGTTGAAAAAGATGATGCCGAAGTCCTTGCAGTTGTCTTCAAGTGTTTGGATCTGAAGGGCGCTTACTGGATCGGCAATCCCCAACCGGCGGTCTGTCGTGGGGACGTTATGGTCCGGCACGGCCAGTGTCGCGGCCGGTCGCCGCGGGCGACGTCTTGCAAGCCGCAGCCCTTCGAAGGCCTGGGGAGAGGTGACCTCGTGGACTAACTGTCGATCGATGTACAGCAGTGTCGTTCCGTCCGGTTCCGCACGTACCACATGCGAGTCCCAAATCTTGTCAAATAATGTTTTGCCCGCCATCTATTGTCCCTGTTTCATTTTGGAAGTGGGTTATTATACAGAGAAGGACTAGGCTTTTGACAAGAGTGCTTTCCTAGCTTGCCCTACCACGCGAATCGTGTTACGACCGCGCCCATGAACACCCAGCAGTGGGCCGAGCCTCAAATCGTGCAATGGAGTCAATATCTGTTGGACAGCTACCGTCGTTGGACGGGACAAGAACTGATTACGAGGATAGGCGATTCACTGCAGCAGGCACGCACATTGTTCGAAGCATCTTTTGTCGTGGTATCGCATGGTGTGGAGCCGGACCCGATCTTGAACTACGGCAACCAAGCGGCCTTGGACCTGTGGGAACTATCCTGGGATCTCTTCATCAAGACGCCGTCGCGACTCACGGCTGAGGCGGATGACCGGGCGGAACGAGAGCGGATGTTGGCGCAAGCCAGGGTCAAGGGCTACTACGATGGCTATCGGGGAGTTAGAGTTTCTTCAACGGGCCGGCGTTTTCTTGTCGAGCAGGCATTGATTTGGACTGTGATCGACTCGCCTGAAAGGCCGATAGGCCAAGCAGCGACATTCTCATCTTGGTCGAGAGTGCCGTAAACTAAAAGGGAAAATAGACCTCGATTCCTCCATAACCACCGCTGTGAAAGGAATTACTGTTTTGATAACCACCTTTGGCGAGTAAGAAAACCTTCCCGATCGCCACTTCAGCAATCGGTCCTGTCTGCACTGCGCGAAATTCTCCATTCCCCATTCCAGCAACATCCCATCCCGTGTAGACGGGACAGCAACCCTTAGTGGACTTGTAGGTCAGCAGCTTCCCACGCAGACGACCCCAGAAAAAATTGTCGAGATCAGCATAGGATCCAATCGCATGAAGGCTGCCTTTCTCATGCCAGTACAGCGCTTCAATTTGGCCGAAGGCTCCGATCTGATGATCGACTCTCGAACTTGTATTGAACCGTTCTTCCTCGATTCGGCGCAGTTGTGGTCCGGCCAATGCCAGGAAGGTCCATCTACCGAGTGACTGTGAGATGCCGAGGGATGGGACGACAAACTGCACATTCGCATCCAATAGTTGCCCATTGCTTTTAAAGCTATATCCAAGACCAGCCGTCATCGCCTGCACAAAGAGGCTTGTTTCCCCCGACATGAGTAAGACAGGCGTCCTCACACCAAAATACCCAAAGTACTGGCGCTTATTGTCGATCTGAAATCCGGTGAACACATCACCTGCCTGTGCACGGCTTGGGACGATCGTCAGGACAAGTGTTGCGAGAAGGAAGAGCGTATATCGCGCCATCGGTTTTCCCCTTCTTGGATAGGGTCAGCACAAAATCGAAAACGGTGGAGCGGCCGTGATGAGCGAGGTCAACGTGCGTCGCGTGAGTTTGACGAACATAGAATAGTGCACTCCACAGACAATCAGGAGAAAAATCAAAAAATCGGACGGAAAATCCCGTGTACGGCAAATCTCGGTGTTGACCATACGCGCCGTCCGCTTAAAGGGGTACGGTCAGGAAGGGCATGGTTGTGAGCTTGTTTGGCTCAAGTCACCTCCGTGGGGGCAACCATTCTTTCTTCGACAGATCACCTGTCTACCACCACTTCACAGAGGCGCTCCTCGAAGTTGATCTACGGAGGGGGGTACACGGTCTTCGACAGAAGACGCTTCTGCTGTGCACGATGAATCATGCTCGTCTCCATCGCCGGTCATGGAGTTCTCTCCATCGCTGTTCGCCTTGTTCGATGCTCTCGACTTTGAAGTGAATCCAAGTTTTATGCAGACGGCGCATCATTGAGACAGGGCTGACTTTCAAGGTGATCTGAGGCAATTCTAAAAGACTGCCGACCAATGATCCTTTTGGGGCTGAAGGAAAGAGCACGCTCAGGCCCGTGAAAGAGATATCTTCAAGTGTTCCGGACAGTAGGGCGGTCGAGGTAGTTAACCGACAAGGAGTCTCATAAGGGACACGCAGCATCCTGCGCCGTTCCCATGTAAAGGATCTCCAGGGAGAAGCGAAGGCGTAAATCAGTGACCGTACACTCGTCATGACCCCGGGTTTAGACCGATAGCTATCCTCCCAAGGTGCCGGGTCGCCGAAAATCTTGTCGACGAGAATCTGTTTGGTCGCATCATCAAGATCTACGAACTGAAGCCCGGCCCCCACATCTCCGGACGATAATCGCTCCTGTCTCATGATTCGTCCCGACAAGCGCACGATAGTACCTTGAGAAGACGTGAGAAGCAGAGTCACCGTATGCTGTGCCGTAAAGACCGGCCGTTCCATCGATAAGGCGGCTCCATGCTCGTTGATGTTGACAATGTGCGCGGCGACAGAGGTCTGGTCCACAAACAACTCGCTTGCAAAATCTCGACTGAGCCGAAATGCTTGTCGGCCTTGCGTTTGCTCGCTGGCGACGAACATGGCAGTCGTCAATAGCAATAAGTTGACGGTCCCCCAAAAGACACTGACCGGGAGACCGGAGTCTCCAGTCCCATGTAGCAGGTCCTGGATTCCCAATACCAAACCGCTAACCAATAGGCCGAACGTCAATAAATGCGGCCAGGCCAGCCTCAATTCCGCGGACGTGTTCTTTTTGACTCGTTGTCCTTTCGGTGTCACCTCAAAAGGGCGCTCTCTCCTAGGAGCGACAAGGGCCTTTACCGCCACAGCGCTGAGCGCGAAGCACATGGCGAGCTCATAGACGTCTGACCAGAAGGGATTCCGTGAACCGCGGCTGACGGGGCGCATGACCAAGGCTGACACGATGTAGAAGGAAAGAAAATGTAGTGCGAGCAGGACGACGTCTGCATGAAGCGGCGAGACATGGAACAGCAGACTCGAAAGGGGAGCGATGAGACAAATCAAGCGTGGAAAGCCAAAAAAGAAGTAGAAGATGGATCCGAAATAATCGATTCGCTGTGCGAACGAGAGTCCGCGTTTCGTTAATGGATTATCCCGTAGCAGTACCTGGATACAGCCCATGGCCCAACGTTTCCGCTGCTTCAGGTATCCCTCGAAGGTTTCAGGCATCAGCCCTGCGGACAGAACGCGATTGAGATAGCAGGACTTATAACCCTTCGCATGCAAGTTCATACTGGTGTGGATGTCTTCGGTAATGGTTTGGGTCTGGAATCCGCCGATTTCTTCTAACGCACTGCGGCGGAAGAGACCACCACTGCCGGCAAAGAATGCACTGTTGTGGGCATCTCGTCCGGCTTGTAACGAGCGAAAGAACAACGCTTGCTCATTTTTGATGAGATTTCCGACGCGTAGGTTCCGTTGGAAAATATCCGGGTTGTAGAAGTGGTGGGGAGTCTGAACGATGGCCACTTTGGCATCATTGAAGAACCCGACGGTTTCTTTTAGAAAAGTACGGGCGGGGATATGGTCCACATCGAAGACGGCTATGAGGTCTCCATCCGTTAGGGGAAGCGCGTGGTTCAAATTTCCGGCCTTGGCATGACGTGGCCGATTCGGGCGTCTGATGTAGCCACAGCCGAGTAAGCTCGCGAGTTTTTTTGCTTCAAGGCGGTGGCCGTCGTCGAGCACGTACACGTTGAATCGGTCTTTCGGATAGTCCTGAGACAAGCATCCCACCAACGTTTGCCGCAAGAGCGACAGAGGTTCGTCGACAACCGTGACAAAGATGTCGACGGTCGGGCCATTCGTGATCGGTGCGGGCTGTCGGTCGGTCGGCGACCAGGACTGATACGTAAAGAAGCAAAATTGGCAAAGTCCGTACAATTCTGCGAGATAGACGATCCCTCCCACGATCATGGTGCTCATGTCTTCGATAGGCAGTGTGTAGAGTGCCCGCCAGACCATATAGCGGACGTACAGAAAGAGACTCAGAGCGAGGACCCAGCGACGTCCTCGCTCTTCCTTAAGGAGAAGGCCAATGGCGAAGAGCACCAGACCGGAGACTCCTGCCGCGATGGGGGTGCTGAAAAATCCGTCGATCAGCGTCATCGTTATGGGGTGGAGATAAATAAACTAGCCCACCCTGTCTTGCCGGATAACCACCCTATTACGGAATTGCCGGTCCACCTAGTCCTACAAAGGTGGAGTAGCCTTTGGAGGGGAGGAGCAAGCGAATTGAGGGAATTAGCGATGTTTATCATGCAGAAAGGAACGATGCCAAAGAAGGAAAGTCAGGTCCAGAGCTCGACGGGACCGTGGTTCGCAATGCCTTGCAGTAGGTCTCGGGTAGCAAGAATGCCTACGAGGCGGCGGTTAGCGTCCAAGATTGGAACGGCATGAATCCGTTCATCCAGCATGACACGGGCGATCTCTCGGATGTCTGTTACGGGTGTTGCAGAAATAACTCGTGGAGTCATGATTTCTGCTAATCGTCGCCTCGAAGCCTGTCGGTTATCGGCTTCCGTGATAAGTTCCGGGACATGACGGAGTAAGTCTCGATAGGACACCATCCCGACGAGTGTGCCATGGATCGATGTGACAGGGATATGGTGGAATCTCTTTTGCGACATGATAGCCCAGGCATCAAGCAGTGTGCTGTCGGAGGGAAGAGAGAGGACCGGAGCACTCATCAGATCACGCGCCAGGATCGCAGGTTTCAGGTCTGGCCGTTCGATACTCTGCCGTTGATAGGCCGTTTGTGCTGCCAAGGCTGAGTGATCCAATGAAGAAGAGTGCCCGCCATGACGTTCCCGCTCACCAACGGCTTCGGCGCGGCTATTTCGAGGACCAACGGGCTTGATCGGATAAGTCTCCACGATGCCGTTGATTGCCAGAATGACGGACATACGGCAGCTCCTCAACTGCCGTATCGGAATGATCGGGAAATACTTAAGCCGTCCTATTGGTCCGGAGAATAGTCAACGAGACAAGGAAAGGTCCACCTCAGCTGGTCTTAGATCCTCTAGCACTGGATGGAGCCGACGTATGCTTTGATCGGATGAGCGGATTTGGAGCGGTTCGTGGCAGCAGTCTGAGGTGGATTTTGTTATGCATATACGGCTCTTACAACCTCGGCACTTCCAAATCGGTTGCTTCCGTTTTGACCCGTATGTTATAAAAAGCGCCTGTGATGCGTGAAATGTAGGTCAACGGTATAGAGATATAAGGGGTGCCATTACCGGAAGCATTGGCGCGTTCTCTTAAGTTTGGCGGCACATATTCGCCAGCCTCTATTTGTCTCTTCTTATCTTACTATTTGCAAGGGGGTAGTCATGGGCAAGACGATGTTGGCGGTCTTCTTTGGCCTTGGAATGGTGTTGGCTGGGGCTTCGAACTCACATGCGCTTCAAGCGGGCGGTGTAGAGACCGGCGATCTGGAAACGGGTTCTGTCGTCGGCCAGCCGTTTAAGGAACTGACGGTAGATGCTGCGTTTTTCTCTATCGAAATCGGCAACATGAAGACTTGGTACCCTCCCATGACCGTCATCGATTTTAAATCGCGTCCCGGTGCTCCGGTTCTGTTGAAAGTGACGAATAATGCCACCGCTGAACACGGCTTTCATCTGAGTGCTGCGGTTAATCAATCGGGACCATTTGTCTTGGATACCAAGTTAGTGCTCAAGCCAGGAGAAACACGTTACATCGGTGTCCCGACTAGCGATTTGTTCTATGCGGCAGGGAGTGTTCTCGAGTATCGGTGCCACTTGCATCCAGCCCATGTCGGCGGCAAGCTGCTGATGCTGAAGTAGTAACATCCTTTCGATGTGGACGGTGAAAAAGCCTCGGTGAAGTTCACCGAGGCTTTTTAGTTCCAGTACAACAGCCCAAAACAAAGGGCTCTGGTTCCATCCGGAACCAGAGCCCTCAGAATAAATCACTTCAACGGGTCAGTTTCTCACTCCGCTCCAAACTTTAGCAGGATCTATGGCTTTATCCGGGTTCAAGCTCTTCGCCTTTTCTAGAAGCACTTCTGTCGTTTCAGGATAGGCAGGATCCGAGATGCAACAATTATCAACAGGACAAACAGCGGCACACTGAGGTTCATCAAAATGACCAACGCACTCCGTACAACGGTCATGCGCGATGACATAAATATTATCGCCGACTCCTTGTCCATCGCCAACGTGGTAGCCTTTGCTCTCCGCGTCGCTTCTGGTTTCAAAGATTGCTTCATTAGGACATTCCGGCAGGCATGCTCCACACGAAATACATTCATCCGTGATCAATAACGCCATGACCCAAGCCTCCTTCTCACTCTCTATCGAACATTGACAAGCTTACGCGGCTCGCACCATAGTGCTTCCGCGGAATTATGACGAGCAAACACGCAGAAAGGCATTCTATTCCGTGATTCTTTGGTAAGTCAACCGAACGGAATACGG
>JBBIKN010000050.1:0-22236 GCA_037445435.1 Nitrospira sp.
CTGAACCTGGTCTTCAGGGTCTTCCCTGAACTATGCCATGATCGAACATCTCATCATCACTGAAGTGATGATGCGAAACCTCCTCCCTTCCCCCTGAATATCTTGCCCTCTTCTCATCTCTTGTGGCATCATGAACATCCCTTGGAGGGCCTTATGGCCTCATTGCTCGAGTACGTTGGATCCGTCCATATTTTTCTTGGGCCCTACCGGGGTAATCCCATCGCGTTGTATTTGCGAAGGACTGAATCGGGCTGCCAGATCGGACCGAAGGTCTATCCCTGGAACGATGTGACGGGCGTCGGTGAAACACCGAATAAGGCCGCTGCTGATTTCGAAGAAAAATGGAAGACAAAGGGCTTAACGGCTGACATGTATTCGGGTCCGGCCTGGGAAGGAGGCATTAAACCAGAACGTCCGGCGCCACCGAAGCCCGCTGCCCCGCCGAAACCTGCCACTCCGCCCAAATCAGCCGCTACCCCGACAGCTGCCACTCCTCCTGCTTCCGTCGGAACTACAGCTCCGGTCTCCGAGCCCCCCACCTCAGCACCTGCTTCCGTGGCACAGCCGTCTGGAAAGTCGGACTAATCTCCTTCTAGGGACTTCCTGGTTCATCGAGCCGTGAACCGCTGTTGACGGCTTGGGCGTTGAGTTTGCTGTGTTTCATTCCATAAACGCCGTACACAAGAATGCCAATGAGAGTCCATACCACGAAACGGATCCATGTCGCCCACGGTAAGCCGGCCATGAGGTACAGACAGGCCGCGATGCTTAAGATCGGTACGAGAGGCATCAAGGGAAGACGGAAGGGACGAGGATGATTCGGCTTCGTGTACCGCAACACCATGACACCAAAGCTGACCAGCACAAAAGCAAAGAAAGTTCCGATGTTGGTCATATCCGCCGCTTCCCCGATCTGGAAGAACGCCGCCAGAAGCGCGACCGCTACTCCTGTCAGAATGGTCGCGCGATGCGGGGTCCCAAACGTCGGATGAACCTTGGATAGTCCGGGACTCACGAGCTGATCACGCGACATAGCAAAGAAGACACGGATTTGGCCCAGCATCATGACGACCAGCACACTTGTAATACCCGCCACAGCTCCGATCGCCACGATCGCGGCTCCCCATTTGAACCCGACCAGACTGAGTGCTTCGGCCACTGGGGCGTGAATGTCGATTTGGCCCACGGGAACCATGCCGGTGAGTACGGCTGCGACAGAGATGTAGAGCACCGTACAGACAGCCAGTGACCCCAGGATCCCCAACGGGACATCTTGTTGAGGATTTCTGGCTTCCTCTGCGGCAGTTGAAACGGCATCGAACCCGATATAGGCAAAAAAGATGATGGCGGCGGCGGCCCGGACCCCCTCGAACCCATTCGGCATAAAGGGGGTCCAGTTATCGACGCTGACAGCGGGAGCTCCCATGCCTATGAAGAAGAGAATTACTGCAAGTTTCAGGAGAACGATCATGCCGGCGGCGCGCGCACTTTCCTTAATCCCTATCACGAGAATCGCCGTGACCAACAACACGATGAGCGCAGCCGGAAAATTGGCGACGCTCCCCTCCGGTCCACCGGCCCAATGCGGCGGATTAATGGCCCAATAAGGAAGTTCCACACCGGCAAGCTTCAGCAATTTATTGAAGTACCCGGACCACCCGATGGCAACCGCCACGCAAGCGACACCGTACTCGAGGATCAGATTCCACCCTGTGAGCCAGGCGAGAAATTCACCCAGTGTGGCGTAGGAAAACGTGTAGGCCGAGCCGGCAACCGGGATCATCGCGGCGAATTCTGCATAGCAGAGCGCGGCTAACGCGCAGGTGATGCCGGAGAGAACGAAGGAAAGGATGATCCCTGGTCCGGCTCCCGGTCGATGGGCATCTCCCACGATGGCGGTGCCGACGAGGACAAAGATACCGGTCCCGATAATCGCGCCGATCCCCAGAGCAGTCAGGTCCCACGCCGTGAGTGTTTTTTTGAGGCGATGTCCCGGTTGATCGGCGTCGGCCAGGATTTGATCGATCGATTTCGTCCGGAGAAGTGGGCTGCTCACGGCCTCTCCCGAGCCTAAAGTGTTGGAACTCATTGTGACTGGATCGCTGTTCTCAGGCTCCTCTGGGGGCACCGGTATACCAGGCGACCCCTGACACAAGTGGATAGCGATTATGTGAACGATCACGAGAGGTCATGCGCGAGTCCGGCGGGCCGCGCGTAGCAAGGCTTCAAACAGCCGACGATGGGATGCATGCCGCTCAAATAAGAATTCAGGGTGCCACTGGATAGCGAGTAGAAATCGATGGCTGGGGGACTCAATTGCTTCTATGATTCCATCGGGTGCAATGGCACTGGCGATGAGCGTGGGGGCAACGGTCTTCACCGATTGGTGATGAGAACTGTTCACCATGAGCTTCCCTTTTGCGACAATCTTTTTCAGGAGGCTTTGGGGTGCCACAACCACCGCGTGAGAGACATGGACCGCCTTGGTCTTTTGACGATGGTCCATTGCGCTCGGGATTTGCGCGGGAATGTCTTGAAAGAGGTTCCCTCCGCACGCGACATTCACTGTCTGCATGCCTCCGCAGATTCCAAGGAGCGGAAGATCCCGCTTCCTTGCTTGACGGACTAACTCCAATTCAAAATCGGCCCGGCGCTCACTGACGAGCGGAAACTTGTAGCGCTGGCGCTCTCCATAGAGACGTGGGGGAAGATCCGGTCCACTCCCGGTGATGAGGAGTCCGTCGACCCCATCAAGAAGCCTTCGTCGAGCAGCCGGACCGGCGACCAGCGGGAGGATGAGAGGAATGCCGCCGAGTTCTTCGACAGCTCGAATATAGCGAGCCCGCAAAAAATAGGTGGGCTCGCGCCCACCCATATCTTGCCTGTCACCGGCATTGAAGTCTGAAGTCACGCCGATGACGGGCTTCATATTCGATTTCAATTCGCAGGATAGCTCGGCGCCGGCGTGGCAGGTACCCCTTCGCTTTCCGCAACACCGAGGAAACGGATCGGACGATCACCGCTGAGATGCTCAGGAGTGATGGCATAGTCTCCAAGAATGCTGGGGACCCAGATGCTTTTCGCCGTGGGCTCACTGAATCCCGAAAACACATAGGCGAGACCACCGACTATTCCACCCCCGATCGCAAATGCCGCCTTAAAGGGGAAATACAGAATCGTGGCCACGGCTGAAGCAGCTCCCATCCCGGCTCCAGAATAGGTCCCCTGCTGCGCGTCGACGGACGACGACTGACTCCAAGCCGGAGCGGCAAGCATCGAACAGTAGGTCATGACAACGATGAGAACCACGATTGGGAGTCTCACGTGAAGCGCCTCCTTCCTTTTCAGATCCACAACTATGGAGATGCGTGGACGATCATACACTAGTCGTGGCATGCGTTATAACAAATTCGCTGCTGAATGCAACCCCCTACGGACCTCGACATTACCATTAACCGGATGATGGCACTGAAGGGTCGGGAGCCAGATCTAACTCCCTCAAGATGTAGGCGAGAACATGATCTGCGCGATTGCAAGCCTCTTGATCCAATTCGATCGTCAACTCATCGGCTTTGATTCGCTGATTTTCTTGGGTCACACCCCTCTGCAGTCTGAGATCCAACTTGCACCAACACACGGCCTGTACAAAGAGTTCCGTAATGCGCGCTTGATAATGAGGACCTTCGTGAGGATCGAGTGCCTTCACACTCTTCGCGAGTCGCTCTGCAAGGTGCATCTTCTGTCGAAGACCCGACAACTGGTCGTTCCTTATCTCGACAGAGATCTGGATGCCTGCTTTCCAACTCCGTCGTTTCACGTTGAATACACAGGCCAGGAGATCCGGTTGTCCATCGACCGACTCAGGCCCGAAGAAGAACGTGACGCGATACGCTGGGGCGTCTCGAGTTGATCCTGGAACCATGGGTCGCCATTGTACCATGATTCACCTGGCTTGATTGACGCTCCTGTACCCCGAGGATAAGATAGAAACCCATGAGCGGCGTGGCCCATCAAACACGGATCATTGCGATCCAACAAGCACTTAAAGAGATGGGCACGATTGATGGGTGGCTTTTCTACGACTTCCGCGGCAGCGACCCGCTTGCCTATAGGGTTTTACTCCTTGATCCAACCCTGCATGTCACACGGCGCTGGTACTATTGGCTCCCGACGTCGGGGGAGCCGGTCAAACTTCTGCATAAGATCGAACCACACGTACTGGATCAGTTGCCCGGTCAAGTTCAGCAGTACGTTTCATGGGAACAGCAACGTATGCTATTGGCTTCCCTGTTGCGAGGTCGGCGGCAAATCGCTATGCAGTACTCACCGTTCAACGCTGTTCCGTATCTGTCCAGAGTCGATGCCGGTTCCGTCGAGTTGATTCGAAGTTTTGGGCTCAATGTGGTCACATCAGCCGATCTCGTTCAACGATTCGAGGCGGTCTGGACGGATGAGCAACTGGAATCCCATCGGTACGCCGTGACGGCGCTCAGGAACATCGTCGACGAGGCCTTCGCCCATGTGGCGTCTTGTCTGACCAACGAACGTCCGTTATCTGAATATGACCTCCAACAATTTATTCTTTCACGTATTCGCGATGCGGGCATGACGACGTCCAGCGCTCCGATTGCGGCTGTTGATGCCCATAGTGCCGATCCTCATTACTGGCCTACTGAGTCGGACTCTTCACTGATCACTCGAGACAATTTGGTACTGATCGATTTATGGGCGAAACAAACGGCACCGGGCTCCGTCTATGGGGACATTACTTGGACAGGCTACACCGGGAAGCAAGTCCCGGAAAAGCCTCGCATGATCTTTAAACATGTTCGGCACGCACGCGATGCGGCACTGTCGTTTGTCCAAGATCAGGTGGCGACAGGCCGGTTTCCTTGCGGGTGGGAAGTCGATGATGTTTGCCGTAATACGATCCGGGCGGCGGGCTATGGGGACTATTTCATTCATCGAACCGGCCACTCGATCGGGGAGGAAGTCCATGGTAATGGAGCCAATATCGACAATCTGGAAACTCAGGACGGTCGTCGCCTCCTGCCGAGAACTTGCTTTTCTATCGAACCGGGGATCTACCTGCCGGAAGAGTTCGGGATTAGGAGCGAGCTTGACGTCTATATTTCGGATCGAGAAGCCGTCGTGTATGGCTCACCACTTCAAACCGAAATCATCCCGCTTCTCTGACCTCTCCGTCTGAACGGTCTATACGCCCCTTTCTTGACACCATATCCGAGGGGCGGCTAGATTCACTCATCCGGTAAGGTACCTTCCCAGATCGCATGCGAGGCCATAGATGTTCGGCACGATGGGGATCTCCGAGCTCATTCTTATTCTAGTCATCGTGTTGATTATATTCGGAGCAGGGCGTCTCCCGCAGATCGGCGAGGGTGTCGGTAAGGCGTTGAAGGGATTTCGAAAGGAAGTCAATGAAGTGCCGCCTGCTTCGGGCCAGGGTCAGCAAGAAACCGGGCAGCCGCAAGCGATTCAAACGCCGACACACATTTCAGCGCCGGTACCGTCACCGGCCACAGGATCGTCGCCAACCACGACGCATCCAAACACGCCCTATGTCCCTGGTCCTGAGCTGACGCCAGGCACCACTGCCTCAATGCTGTACAACGTAACCCCTCACACTCCGCAAACATCGTCGGCTTCCCCACATCAACCACCGGCATCAACTTCAGATCGGGTGCCATCGATGGAGGAACGGACTGCAGCTCCTCCTCCGATTGCTCGTGCTTCTTATCCACCATTACCGACCGGATCCCAAGCAAAACCGGCCGCAAAACGCCCTTCCGCGATCGTGAATCGAGATGCGGTGGCCCGCGTGCAGGCGCAACAAGCCGCACTCAAAGCGAAGGTGGCGCAGTCACCGGCAGGCGTGTCGCCTGATGACTTGCAGAAGCTGGGTGAAGGCCTCGGAGAGGTTGTGGGAACGTTCCGGCAAGCGGCAACCGACATGCAAAACAGCATAGCTCCTCAACTACGAACGGTCCAAGCCGAAATGGATGCGGCCCAAAAAGAAATCCAGCAATCCATCGAATCCGCTACAGAACTGCCACCGGCGCAAGAAGACTCCCAGAAATCTGCGTGATTCTCATCACACAGCTCTCCATGTTTCTCCCAAATTGTTGGGCCATACAGTGTACGTTCTTCGCATCACGATTTTCGGAATCGCTGCCGCTGTAGGTTGTTCACAAATAGGTCCATCGGACGGCGCGATAATCCGTTGAGCGGTCATGGGATTGTCGTCGTTTTCATTCAGTCGGACACAGCTTACCGGCGTCGCTACTGAAACGATGTCGAAGCCCACCCTCCAAAACAACTGGGAGTGTTTACCCATCGTGAGCTTTGTGCCGTACTAGAAAATGGAAGCACCACATTATGAAGAACTCTTCACGATCCCATCATGGAGGCTTCATTTTAGAGGCGTAAAAAGGTACGAAAGGGAAGGGGGGTGGCAATTACGATGATTTCCTTCATCGAAGTGTTCTTATTAGCCGCCATATTCTGGGTGTTGTACGCAATGTTGCAGCTCGCCAGTAAATAAGGGAATCCAATTCGTTCGATGACCGTAGAGAGACCAGCTGCGTATAGCAGAGAGATACGATGGATGGCCAAAGTCTCTGGATTATGAAGGTTTCTTCACGATTTCATCATTGACCGTTCATTTTGACGGGTTCTGCTTGCAGCTATTGGAAGGGGGTGAAGACCAATGATGACATTATTTTTTGCGTTGCTCGCACTGACCGCTGTTTGTGGAGCGATGTATAAGGTGGCATTCCTTGACCGTGAATAAAAGGATGGATATCGTCTCATCTCGCGCCACGAAAAGAGAAGTCTGTTTTATCCTTTCCGGGGTAATAAAGGGCGGCTGCTCGTACGGACAACCGCTGCGTGCCGTGTGTAGCGGCCGCTCACCCCATGCACGGCAACACGGCACGATTTCCTTGTAACAGCTTAGTTCCCAGAAGTGGATGCCGGGGAGGCTCCTTGATCGTCAACGCCCTTCGTACTAATCTACTTCCGCTCTTTAATCGCCCGCTCAACTTCTCTGCCGGCTTCCCGAGCTTTGATCGATTCTCGGCGATCGTGCTGCTTCTTTCCCTTGGCTAATCCAAGTTCGACCTTGGCCTGACCGCGCTCTGAAAAATAGATTCGGAGCGGGATCAACGTGAGACCTTTCTGCTGGGTTTTCCCGAGAAGTTTGTTGATCTCTTTACGATGGAGCAGCAATTTGCGAGTCCTGATCGGATCATGGTTCATAATATTGCCGTGACTATAGGGACTGATGTGGCAGTGATGGAGAAAGACCTCCCCCTCTTTGACGTCAGCATAGCTATCCTGTAGATTCACTCGCCGATCGCGAAGGGACTTCACCTCGGTCCCTTTCAGGACAATCCCGGCCTCGAATTTTTCTTCGATAAAATAATCGTGGTAGGCCTTCCGATTGGTGGCCACTACCTTCTCCCGAATTTCCGTCTCTTTAGCCATGAGCTGACACCGACGCCTTGATCTATTTCTCCGTTACCGCCTATGATGCCATATGACCGGCCCTAGTGCCCTTGATTCTTTCAGCAGCATCCTTTCCGGTCTATCCAAGCGGCTTGGCCTGGAATCGAGGCTGGTGGAGGTTCGTCTGAAGCGTCGCTGGCGCGATATCGTGGGCGAGCCCATGGCCTCCCACACCTGGCCGGCCCAGATTCGCTTCAAGAAGCTCTACTTGGTCGCCAGAAATTCCGTTTGGCTGCAACAGTTGACGTTCCTCAAACCGGCGCTCTTAGCGAAGTTACAAGCAGAGTCAGGAACGGGGTCTGTAACAGACATCGCGTTTCGCGTCGGCGAGATTCCCGATGAACCGGAAGCGTCTCAAGCAAGTCTTCCTTCCGACCTCGGGTCGCCTCAGTCAGAGAATTCCTCGGAAGAACTGGCATCGCACACCGCCATGATCCAAGACCCTTCCATCCGTGAGAGGCTCAGAGAGGTGATATCGAGATACCCCGCTCAGCTTCCGCCTCGACCGGCAAAGGGTCCGTCACACGCCCCTTGAAGAGGATCCGCGTGTCATTGGGGACCTGCCCATTTTGAAGGATAGCACCTATTCCTCCTTCTTCATCCTGGTCCTGCAATCGATAATATCCACGCATGGCTTGTGCATAGTCATTAACGACGGCCGCATCTCCGGCCATGTACTTCGCCAGTACTTCTGGATCGGTCCATCCGTGGTCGTCGAACACGTAAATCGTCATCTGTTTGTACGGACCACCGGGATCGCCAGGAGTGGTGGGATAGATCTTCATGCGAGCGAAATCGTGCGTTTGGTGGGCGACCTTTCGAAAACGCTTCACCAGCGATTCAATCTCCTCATCGGTTGTTCCGCGAGGAACATCCGTTGTGACGATGTGACCTGATTGCGCACCGACCGTGTAGGGAGGAATCGATCGATCGGGACGGCTGAGATACATGCCTCCCCAAATCAGTGCAAAGGACCCGACAAAGACACCCAGCGCGACTTTGACGACGATGTCGAGCGGTTTCTTGGTCTTGGGACCAGTGGGAGAAATGGGAGACGATAGCTGCTCGTGCATGGAACAACTGCGCGATTGGGGTCGGATTAGGTTTCCGGGATATCTTCCGGCGTCAGATCCTCTCGCTCAACCACTTCCGCAAGTCTCGCGACGCCTACGACACGGTCGCTTTCTCCATCGAGGTCGAGAATACGAACTCCTTGGGTATTGCGGCCGATTTCGCGGATGTCGTCCACCTTACACCGAAGCACTTTTCCCTGTGCTGTGATCAACATGATATCGTCGCCATCTCGAACTTGAAGAAATCCGACGGCCGGCCCGTTTCGCTCCGTCGTCTTGACGCTGATAATCCCCTTGCCACCGCGACCCTGAACACGATACTCGCCCACGGGAGTCCGTTTGCCATAGCCTCCTTCCGTGACGGTTAGGATCGAGGTGGTGGAATCGGGGGTAATGGTTTCCATGCCGATGACTTCGTTCCCCTCTTCAAGCGTGATCCCTTTCACACCGTACGCCGTCCGACCCATCGGCCTCACTTCTTCTTCCTTGAATCGAATGGTAATCCCCTGTTTGGTGCCAAGGAGAATTTCCCGCTGACCGTCGGTCAGTTGAACTTCGATGAGTTTATCGCCCGGTTCCAAGCCGAGCGCAATGATCCCGCCTTGCCTCGGGTTGCCGAAGGCAGACAGTTCCGTCTTCTTGATGATCCCGTTTTTTGTGGCCATCATGACATACCGGTCGTCTCGGAACTCTTTGACCGGCAGGATGGCGGTGACTTTTTCACCGCCGGAGAGAGTGAGCAGATTGACAAGCGCTTTGCCCTTCGCAGCCCGGCTGGCCTCAGGGATTTCATGAACCTTCAACCAATACACCTTACCGGCGTCCGTGAAAAAGAGCAGCGAATCATGCGTGGAAGCGGTAAAGAGATTCTCGACGAAATCTTCCTCCTTGATACCCATTCCGATCTTGCCCTTCCCCCCTCGCCGCTGCGCGCGATAGAGTGATACGGCGTTCCGTTTGATGTAGCCGGAGTGAGAGATGGTTACGATCACTTCTTCTTCCGCTATCAGGTCCTCGAGGTTGATCTCAGCCTCTTCTTTGACGATCTGTGTCCGCCGCTCGTCCTGATAAGCCTCCCGTATTTCGATCAGCTCTTCCTGAATAATATTCCGAACCAATGCCTGGCTCGCGAGCACGGATTTGAGATATTCGATCTGCTTCAGCACTTCTTGGTATTCTTCGACGAGCTTGGTGCGTTCCAGCTGCGTCAAGCGCTGGAGCCGCATGTCCAAGACCGCGTTGGCCTGAATTTCGGTGAGGTTGAACTGCCCCATCAGACCGGCCCGCGCTTCATCCGGCGATCGCGATCGCCGGATGAGCGCGATCACCGCGTCGAGATTGTCGAGCGCGATCTTGAGCCCTTCGAGAATATGTGCGCGTTCCTCCGCTTTGCGGAGCTCAAAGGCGGTCCGCCGCACGACGACTTCGCGCCGATGCTCGAGGAAATGGTGGAGAATCTGCTTGAGATTCAGAATCTCGGGACGATTGTTGACGAGCGCCAGCATGATGACGCCGAAGGTGGTTTCAAGTTGGGTGTGCTTATACAGATTGTTCAACACCACCAACGGGATTTCGTTCCGCTTCAGCTCGATGACCACCCGTACTCCTTCACGGTCCGATGACTCATCCCGCAAGTCGGAGATGCCTTTGATCCGATCTTCCTGAACCAACTCGGCGATCTTCTCGATCAACTTCGCCTTGTTGACTTGATACGGTATCTCCGTGACGATGAGCCGTTCGCGCTCCGTACGTTCATCCGTCTCTACGACGACCTTGGCTCGCAAAGTCAACAGGCCTCGCCCCGTCTCATAGGCCTCTTTGATACCGCTCATGCCATAGATGAACCCGGCCGTTGGAAAATCAGGCCCGGGAATCTTCTTCATCAGCTGGGCGATCGTGACGTCCGGATTTTCCAACAGGAGAAGCAAGCCGTCGATGACTTCGGCAATGTTGTGCGTCGGGATATTCGTCGCATACCCGACGGCGATGCCGCCGGCACCATTGATGAGCAGATTGGGGACCTTGGTCGGCAGGACCAACGGCTCCTGTCGTGAATCGTCATAATTGGGACCGAAGTCGACGGTTTCCTTGTCGATGTCGGCGAGCATCTCTTCGGCCAGTTTGGTCATGCGGGCTTCGGTGTAGCGCATGGCCGCCGGCGAATCACCGTCCATCGACCCGTAGTTTCCCTGGCCGTCGACGAGGGGATAGCGCATGTTGAAATCCTGCGCCATCCGAACGAGGGTATCGTAAATGGCCGTATCGCCGTGGGGGTGATAATTCCCCATGATCTCGCCCACGATCTTGGCCGATTTGCGGTAAGCCCGATTAGAGGCGAGACCCATCTCGTTCATGCCGAACAAGATGCGGCGATGGACCGGTTTGAGCCCATCACGGACGTCGGGCAACGCGCGGCCCACGATCACGCTCATGGCGTAATCGAGGTACGATGACTTCATCTCGTCTTCTATCGCGATGTGGCCTAAACGCTCATCAGGGGGCATTCTTCCCTCGGATGCTGAAAATGATCACCGGCTTTGTTCTTGCGAGACACAGCCGCCTCACCATCTCGGCGGCGTTCACAAGCATGCCGCGCCTTATTCGGCGCGGCGTGAACCTCAGAGGCTCAACGTACTAGCAAACGTACGCCTCACATCTTCGCTGCGGCCTTGCCGGATGACCATGTTGAGCATCCGACAAGACTAATGGGAGTTTACCGACACTCATACGTCCAAGTTCCGTACTTCAAGCGCATGGGTTTGAATGAAATTGCGACGCGGTTCAACTTCATCGCCCATCAAGATCGTAAAGATCTCGTCGACGCCGGTGAGATCTTCAAGCGTGACTCTCAAGAGCGTCCGCATTTCAGGGTTCATCGTGGTTTCCCAAAGCTGCCCAGGATTCATCTCCCCGAGACCTTTGTACCGCTGAATGCTGAGACCCTGCTTGCCCATCTCCAAGATGGCCTTCACCAGCTCATCGGTCGATTGATACGGGCTTTCATGGCCCTTGGCTTTGAGCTTGTACGGGGGGCGCCCTAACCCAATGGCTGAAGGAGCCAGTTTCTGCAGTTCACGGAAGTCCGCAGAACCGACGAGGTCATGTGTCACATCCAATTCATAGGCGACTCCATTTGTGTGGAGGCGGCAGACGACCTTGTTCGACTGATGTTCTTCGTCATCCAGCACGTCGAAGGCCGGCGTGACTTTCGGAAATACCACAGCCAGCGACCGCTGGACGTTCTCCACCGATCGTTGGAGTGCCGCTCGATCCTTGAGAAGCTCGCGATCCAACCCCGGTTCATCGACAAAGGTACGGAGCATCGCGGCTTCGTGCGGCTTCTTATTCAACCGCCCGAGCAACGTCTCGAAGGCAATCATTTTCTTGAGGATCGGCAACAGCCGTCGCCCCGTTACATACCCTTGCGTTCCTTCCATGTACAGTTCGACATCCTCGACCGCCAAGTCGGCCAAGTACTCGTTCAACGACCCCTCGTCCTTGAGGTACCGTTCTGTCTTGCCTTTTTTGACTTTGAACAGGGGGGGCTGAGCGATATAGACGTAGCCTCGTTCGATCAACTCGGGCATTTGCCGGAAGAAGAAGGTGAGGAGCAGGGTTCGAATGTGGCTGCCATCGACGTCTGCATCGGTCATCAAAATGATCTTGTGATAACGCGCCTTCGCAATATCGAAGGCGTCCTTCTCCGACTTGTCGCCCTCTTCCCGCTTGCGACCGATGCCGGTCCCCAGCGCCATGATGAGCGTTCTGATCTCATCGCTGGAGAGCATCTTGTCGAAACGTGCCTTCTCGACGTTTAAAATTTTACCCTTGAGCGGCAGGATGGCCTGGAACTTTCTGTCCCGCCCTTGCTTGGCAGAGCCGCCCGCCGAATCCCCCTCGACGATGTAGAGTTCGCTGAAGGCCGGGTCCTTTTCTGAACAATCAGCCAACTTGCCGGGAAGTGAGCCGCCATCGAGTGCGCTCTTGCGTCTGATCAGATCCTTGGCCTTTCGGGCCGCTTCGCGAGCACGGGCTGCATCGATCGCCTTACCGATGATCTTTCGAGCAACCGGGGGATTCTCCTCGAAATAATTGCCCAAGGCCTCATTGACCGCAGCCTCGACGACACCTTTCACTTCACTGTTCCCGAGTTTGGCTTTCGTCTGACCTTCGAACTGCGGATTGCGCACCTTGACGCTGACCACCGCCGTCAGCCCTTCTCGTACATCATCTCCGGTCAGCGATTCGGTTTCTTTCTTGAGGAGCTCGTTCGCATTGGCGTAATTGTTGATCGTCCTCGTGAGAGCGGCCTTGAACCCTACCAAGTGCGTCCCGCCCTCCTTCGTGTTGATATTGTTCGCGAACGAAAACAGGTTCTCCGCATAACTGTCGTTGTACTGGAGCGCCACCTCCAGAATCATCTCCGGCTTCTCAACCTTGACATAGATGGGTTTGTGCAGCGGCGTCTTTGCCTCGTTCAAATGCTCCACAAATGACACGATACCGCCCTTGTAGAGGAAAACCTGTTCTTTTGCCGGTTCTTTCCGCTCATCTCTGAGCGTGATCGCCAGGCCTTTGTTCAAAAAGGCGAGCTCGCGTAAGCGCTGAGCCAACACATCAAAGCTGAATTCCAGCGTCTCAAAGATTTGGGCGTCCGGTTTGAACCGAACCTTGGTACCTCGTCGTTTGGTCTTGCCTGTGGCATTGAGCGGCGCGCTCGGCTTGCCGCGTTCATATCGTTGTTCGAATACCTGACCGTCCTGCCAGATCTCGAGCTCGAGCCACTCCGATAAGGCATTCACGACGGAGATCCCGACCCCGTGTAACCCGCCGGAAACGGTGTAGGCTCCTTGCTCGAACTTGCCGCCTGCATGAAGGACCGTTAAGGCCACCTCGGCTGCGGACTTCTTTTGCGTGGGGTGCATGCCGGTGGGGATGCCACGTCCGTTGTCGATGACCGTCACGCTTCCGTCGATGTGGATCGTGACCTCGATCGCTTCACCGAACCCGGCCATATGTTCGTCGACACTGTTGTCCACGACTTCATAGACCAGATGGTGGAGTCCATCGACGCCTGTGCTCCCGATGTACATCGCCGGGCGTTTTCGCACGGCATCGAGACCTTCGAGGACCTTGATCTGATCGGCACTGTAGCTGTCCGATTTGGCTTGGGAAGAGTCGTCTGCGGTCATCAGTTTCCTAAGAGTCTATTGAGAGGTCAGCCTCGCATGGTTTGCCCCCGGGATGCTCGGCAGCGTCCTCGAAAAAGACGCACACGAGAGTACATTGAGCCTCCGGGCGATGCGAAGAGGACGCCAGCCGGATCTCTTCAGCATCCCGCTAAATCTTGATGGGCATGACCACACACTTGAACCCCGGGCTCTCCGGCTCTTGAATGAGACACGGACTCAGCGGGGTTTCCATCTGAAGTGATATGGTTTCCCCATCCATCACACCGAAGACATCCAGAAGATAACGGGCATTGAATCCCGTACTGAGGGTCTCTCCCCCCTCATATTGGGCGGGCAATTCTTCCGTGGCTTCCCCATAGTCCGGACTGCTGGAAAATAACGTCATCTTACCGGATGCGAACGTGATCTTTACCGCGCTGGCTTTGTCCTTCGCGAGTACCGACACGCGGCGCAGCGCGCTCTCCAATTCCCCTCGATTCACGCTGATCTTCTTACCGCTTTCCTTGGGAATGACCTGTTGGTAGTTGGGGTAGTTGCCTTCCATCAAGCGTGACGTCAACAGCAAACCGCTCTTACGGAAAATCATGAGGTTTTTCGAGAACCCGATAAGCGGTTCGGCGTCTCCACCTTCCTCCAATAGATGGCGAATTTCGTGCGCTGCCTTTTTCGGGATGATCGCTTTCATCTCCTGAGGCACACCCTTGTTGCCGGCCTTGCCGACCTCCTGTTCTGCCACCGCCAGACGATGGCCGTCTGTCCCGACTAATCGAAGGGAGGTTTTCTTGTCGGTCCCCACGAGGGTGACCAGGAGGCCGTTCAAGATATACCGAGCATCGTTATCGCCGGCGGCAAAGAGTGTCTTCCGGATCAATTCGAGGAGTCCGTCTCCCGAGAGCGGTATCAGTCCCTCACGCTCGATCGTCGGTAGAGCAGGGTACTCGCTGCTAGGGAGGCCCACGACCTTGAATTGGCTCTTCCCGGCATGGATGGTGGTCCAGTTGTTTTCACTTGCCACCAGTTCGACGTCGCCCTGGGGTAACTCTTTGACGATTTCGAACAGCTTCCGGGCTGAAATAGTGACACCGCCCGTCGACAGCACAGTCGCTTTGTACAGGCCTCGCATACCGATCTCGAGGTCAGTCGCCACGATCTCTACCCCATCCTGCTTGGCTTCCAACAGAATGTTCGACAGAATCGGCATCGTGTTCCGTTTCTCCACGACACCTTGGACTCGCTGGAGTCCCGTCAACAATTCTTCTCGCCCGATGCGTACTTTCATGGAGGATTCTCCCTGCCAAGCTCTAGTTGCGAAGGATTTGCTCTTTCAATGTTTCTAGCGTCGCCTGCAACACCGTGTCGGTCTCCTTGGCCTTCGCCACCTGACGACAGGCGTGGATGATGGTTGTATGGTCCTTACCGCCGAATTGGCGCCCGATTTCAGGGTATGAGGCGTCGGTCAGCTCACGACAAAGATACATAGCAATTTGTCGCGGGTGCACGAGTGTCTTGCTCCGACGGCGAGATTTGAGCTCCGTCATTTTCACGTGGAACTGGGCACAGACCGCTTCTTGAATATCATCCATCGCCACGATCTTTTTCTTGTCTCCGATGAGATCGCGGAGGACGTTCTTCGCGAGATCGAGGGTTATCACTTGCCCTGTCAACGAAGCGTACGCACCCAATCGAACGAGACTCCCTTCCAGTTCGCGGATATTGCTCTTCATCGTCGTCGACAGGAACTGGATGACATCTTCCGGAAGTTTGACTCCCTCATCTTCAGACTTCTTTCTCAGGATGGCGATGCGGGTCTCGACATCCGGCGGCTGCAAGTCTGCAATCAGCCCCCATTCGAACCGAGAACGGAGACGCTCTTCGATATCCGGCATGTCCTTGGGAAAACGGTCGCTTGAAAGAACAATCTGTTTATGGCCTTCGTACAATGCATTGAATGTATGGAAGAACTCTTCCTGCGTCCGCTCCTTGCCAACGAGGAATTGGATATCATCGATCATCAGCATATCGATATGACGGTACCGCTTCCTCAGATCCATCATCTTGTCGTAGCGAATCGAGTTAATCACCTCGTTGGTGAATTGTTCCGTGGTCAGGTATGCGATGCGGAGATCGGTCTTTTCTGCCACATGATTTCCTATGGCATTGAGGAGATGAGTTTTCCCCAGCCCTACTCCGCCGTATATGAAGAGCGGGTTATATGTCTGCCCTGGCTGCTCCGCCACTGCCATGCAAGCCGCATGGGCGAATTGATTGCCGGAACCCACGACAAAGTTCCTGAACGTGTATTTGGGATTTAGTTGGATTCCTCGTCGAGACTTCGTCTGGTTGACACCTCGAGCAACACTCACGATTGGTTGGGGCTCGCTCTGCTGCTCAGTTCTCTTCTCACGAACAGTAAATGCAATTGCCTTCAGCTCTTCACCCCGAGCTGTGGCCATGGCTTCCGCTAAAAGAGATCCGTAGTGAGTATCCAACCAGTCTCCAAAGAATTTATTCGGAACCCCGATATGCGCAGTCGAATTTTCAATCCGGTCCAGATGAACCGGTGTGAACCAGGTGTCATACACCTGCTTCGGCACCTTCCCTTGGATGTACTGCAATGCTTCTTGCCAAACAGTATCAATACTCATACCATACCAGAGCTTTATACACAGGATTATTCACACCTGTGGATAACCAACTTCTTACACGTCGCATACTTCGATAGAAAGCGACGCTGCATACCATGCTACCCCCCATCATGTCGAGCCGTACTAAAACGCCCTTATCGGCCCATCCTCCCCTTTCACAACCTCTTCACAGGTTCTCACGTTCCCAATAGAGAACTAGCCCCCAGTGTTATCCTTACCCTTAACACCAATATTCCAACTATAAAATCAATACTTTCTATCCAATACTCATTATTCACTTCCTTACTCATACTCCTACGACTACGAATCTTCTTTATAGAAAGCTTCCGGAATCATAGAGTCATAACCTTCCGACTCTGAAGGATAACTTCCAGCAGCTGTTTATAGGACAACCGCTCTCCTTCTGCTAACGGAGGGTCATCCGTTGCACGCAAGACTTTTCCTGGAAAGAGGGGATCCCCAACAGAAACCACCGTGCAATCATCCCCAGGCAGAAGCGCAGGGGATACGGTATGAAGTGGAGAACGAACAACGTAAACGACTGACGACATTACGGTTGTCCCTGACTTAAAAAACAAGTGCGCAATCCATAGAGCGTACAAAGGAGCTGATGGTCTCGTCACTTTCACGTCTGATAGAGAACTCGTCTCGAACTGATATATGATCGGCTTTGCCCTGAAGAATAAAGGAGATCTCTAGTTGTTCAATCGCAGGAAGATACTTTTCAAGAATCTCTACATCAACAATGTCATCGGTCTCATCCCCAAGAAGACGGATAGCCTCACCAAGGAGAACAACTGTTGTCCTATGCGATCCCGACGCCAGACCAAGGGCAATACGGAGTGCCTCAACAGGCCTGTGAGTCTTTCGAGGATCTTCTTGGATAACCACCGCAATTTTTTTTGCCATGGAGTAGTATCGTGTCAGGTAAAAGGCAAAAACGGATCACAGGCATCGATAATTCCAGAAAGCACCACGAGCCCACAGAGTGACATCTTTGGGTCAATGGTTTCCGTAGGAACATGATGTTGTTGGCACCCGTAGGCGCAGGCAAAAACACGGGCCCCGGCCTGTGCAAGACCTCGGCAGTGGTCGGTGTGAATATTTTTTACACCTTCATCGATAAGATACAAATAGACCTCATGGCCGGCATCCAGGGCCGCTCTGGCAAGACCATGAACAGTCTCAGCACTGGCGTCTGATGGAGGAAGAGCCAAGAGAAACCCTATCTTCTTTGTATCCACAGGAATTTATGATGAATTATATATAGTTATATGTTCAATTCTCATTGAAGATTAAGTGGTTATTGGGAGAAAGTCAACCTGAAAAAACGTGCTTCAGTGGCCGCTAAGGAGAGAAGAGATCTGTAAACGCAGCATGGAAAGAGTGACATCACGTTGCACTTTAGTCTCCATATCGCGAAGAACACCTGTTCCCTTCGCTACTTCGTCATCGCCGATGATCAGAGTAAACCGACACCCAAGGCGATCAGCTTGTCGTAGGTGAGTCTTTAAGGTTGTGGATCGGAAATCGGAGACTGCCGGGATCCCGGCAAGACGAAGCTCTTCAAGGGCCGTAAGACCAACCACAGTACCCTGACCACCGAAGCCAGCGACATAGACCGTCACCTCATGTGGTAACTGTGCGACTCTGGACTCCGGTAGTAACATCGATATTCTCTCGAGGCCGATGGCAAAACCCACAGCCGGAGTGGGCGGCCCTCCTAGAGTTTCAACTAATCCATCGTAGCGTCCACCTGCCCCTACGGCATTCTGGGCACCCAAGTTCGTAGCCGTGACCTCGAAGGTGGTGAGGTTATAGTAATCAAGGCCACGGACCAGTCGATGATTCAACGAGTACGGAATCTTAACGACGTCGAGCCCGGCTAAGACTTGCGCGAAGTAGGAACGGGCCCCATCGGAAAGCGAGTCGTCGAGACGAGGAGCTGTTTCAGTCGTGGCGCGGCACTCCGGAACCTTACAATCCAAGACACGTAAAGGATTGACTTCAATCCGGCGTCGACAGTTGGAGCAAAGACTGGATTCTTGTTGCTTGAGGTAAGTCACCAGCCGAGGCCGGTAGACATCTCGATCACTGGTATAACCGAGATTATTGATCTCCAATGTAAGACCATGGAGGCCCAGATCGGAGAGAATTCTCCAAAGGAGGGCCAAGATCTCGACATCCGCTCTGGGATCAGCCATCCCAAGCGACTCCACACCGAACTGATGAAATTGCCTCAGGCGGCCTGCCTGCGGCCGCTCATGACGAAACATCGGCCCGAAATAGAAATACTTCTGAGGTACGGGGATCGCGGCACGATTATGCTCGATATAGGCTCGAACTGTCCCAGCCGTCCCTTCGGGTCGAAGGGTCACCGACGTGCCATCCCGGTCCTGGAAGGTGTACATCTCTTTCTCAACGATGTCGGTCGATGCACCGATGCTCCGCGCGAACAAGGTCGTCACTTCAAAGATCGGAATGCGAATTTCATGAAATCCGTAGCGGCTCCCCCACTGTCTGGCGGCCTCTTCAATGAGGCGCCAACGAGGCGTCTCTTCCGGCAACAGATCTTTGACACCTTTGATGCCCTTGATCACGGTCACCCCGTCATCTCCTTGCTTCTTGCGAAGGTGCGTTTGACACAGTAAGGCTCGCGCGGACTATAGCGGCGGCTTCCGCGGCAAGTCAACGGACTTGAGCTTGCGCCATACTGCATCGAGCGGTATAGTGCGCGACCTACAGTGCAGTATGACCTAAAGGACCTTCTCTTTCTATGAACCAGGATCAATCAGGTCGCCGGGTCGTGGCCATCGCTCCCATGCCGCCGGAAAAATCTGCTTACGCGTTGGCGCGCTACAGCCGATCTCCGGACTCCATCGAACAAAGCATCCAGTGGGTTCATAGCCACTCGTCGGAAAAGTTTTGGGAGCAGTTTTATTTCGATTATGGTCACGCGTCGATCGCCGACCTCGGCCACGTCATCGTCTGTTTTGAAGAGATCTCGGAACTCGCCGCGATTCGTCTGGAGGACGAGCCGCTCTGGGACGGTCAGGCAAAATCGAGCCGCTATCAGAATTTTGCGTCGAGCCGCTGGTTTGTCCCGGGCCAGATTCGAGGGAGCGAAACCGAGGCAGTCTATGAAGGCATTCTCCGCAGCCTTTCTGAGATCTATCGGTTGCTGCATGATCCCTTGATCGCGTATCTCTCCGAACGGGAACCAAGGCCGGAGTCCATGAAGCCGGCCGATTATCAGCGAACGATCGCGGCACGTGCCTTTGATGTCACCCGCTACCTTCTTCCTCTTGCGGCAAAGACCAACGTAGGCCAGGTCGTCAGCATCCGGACGTTGGAAAAACAGATTACGCGCCTGTTGTCATCGCAATTGCCGGAACTGCGGGCGATCGGCGAAGACTTGAAAGACGCGTGCCAACGGCCGCCGGTCAATGTGTGGAGCGAACTTTGCGGCCAAGCTTCGGGCGTGAACGATCCTCTGGCGCCGACACTGGCGCGGCATGCCAAGGCGAATGCTTACCAAGAATCAGTCTACTCTGATTTAGCGCGCTATGCGAAAGAGGCCCTGCGCGGCACAGGGCTGGATCAACCGAGTCAGTGGGGTGCCGTGGAGTCGGTCGAGCTGATTGACCCACATCATCCGCTCGACGAGATTGTCGCGACACTTGTCTATCGTGTGGCGCAGGCTCCGTACCGGAAGATACTCGAGGTCGTGAAAGAGTGGTCCGAGAAAGAGAAGCACGCGATCATCGAAGTGGCCACGAGACAGCGTGGGCCATACGATGAACTCATCAAAGAGTTCCGCAGCGGCTATGCATTCAACTTCGATATCCTCATGGACATCGGCGCCTGGAGAGATATGCATCGTCACCGGCGCTGTCAGCAGGTGCAACAGAACTTCACAACCCTTCACGGCTATGATGTTCCGCCACCGCTTCTCGAAGCCGGCTTGGATGACGAATATCGGCAGGCGATGGATGCCGTGCGCAACGACATTGAGCTGCTCAAGAAAAAAGATCAAGAAGCATCGCTCTATGCCATTCCGTTTGGTTTCAAGGTACGCTGTTTATTCAAGATGGACTACGCCGAGGCAGAATATATCGCCAAGCTCCGGTCCGGTGTGAAAGGGCATTGGTCGTACCGAACGGTCGCCTGGAAGATGAAGCAACAACTCGCTCAACGCTACCCCTACCTCGGTGAACAGATCCACGCGACACCACCCGATATCCAAGACGCGCTGACTCGATAAGACGTTGCCGCACAGATGAGCACCCATCAGCAACAGTGCGAAGCCGCAATCGTGGCCGGAGCGTGGGACACCTTATTCGCCGAGTCGTTGGCCTGGAGCCGGGACTCGGACGGAGCAAAGGATCCACGTCCTCTCTTCGCACGAAACGTCGTGTATCTCTTGCAAGGTCGATTCGCCGATGCGTGGAAAACCCATGCGCTCTGTCTCGAAGCTGAGCAGGACATCGCGGCCGTGGGGGCTTGGGTGAATGATCTGCTTGATCGGCACACGGACAGCGGTTACGTTCATCTGATCCAGGGGTTGTTCCTTGCTCAATCGGGTCAATCGGAACAATCCATGCAACCCTATGCGGAAGCCGCTCGCTTGCTTCCACAATCTCCCCATCCGCATTACTTTCTGGCACAGATTCACGAACGGGCCGGTCATCCGGAAATGGCGATTAAGGAATATCGGGAGGCCGTCAAACTTGCGCCGGACTTTGCACCGGCACGAATGAATCTTGGCGTCGCATACCAAGACCAAGGGCGGCTGGAAATGGCGATCAAGGAATACCGGGAGGTGGTCAAGCTCACCCCCGACGATTCCGCGGCACACTCTAATCTCGCCTGTGCTCTCGCAGAACAGGGGAAGCTAGAACCGGCGGTGCAATCCTACAAGACCGCGTTGAAACTGAACCCCCAAGACGCCGAAGTACACTTCGCACTGGGTGGACTCTATGAAATGCGTGGCCGATTGGACCTCGCGCAAAAGAGTTATCAAGACGCCGTCAACGCCAATCCGGATTTTGGCGCCGCCCATTCCGCGCTCGGTTGGCTGGCATTAGGCAAGCATCGCCTTCAAGAGGCGGCGGATATCTTCAGCCGGGCGCTCAAGTGCGATGAGGAAGATGCGCGGGCCTATCACGGCATCGCGGAGATCTATGCGATCCGAGGTAAACGCCAGAGCGCAATGGAAAACTACACCAAGGCCTTGAAGTACTATCGCGATCCCGAAAAGCGAAATCAGATTATGAACCAGTTATTTCAGGAAGGGCAGGTGGGAGATTAGGGATTAAGAAATGCGAGCCCCGCTTTTTGTTTAGGCACAACTCAAATCCTTTCACGATGAAGATGAAGCTTAAAGACATTCCTGATGACGTATTGGACGAGGTTGCGCTTCAGCTCAAGAATTACCTTGTTCCGATTTGCGGCCTTTCGCCACAAAGCAATGATCATCCTTTCAGATTTACAGGCTCCGGTACTTTGGTCAGGATTGACAACTCACATTATGTACTTACTGCTGCGCATGTTTGGACGGAAACGCAAAGCATGGACGAGATCGGTCTGATTCTCACAGATCATCCTTCTCAGTTCAAGATTCCTAAAGCCGTGCGAGTGAAACTGGCCTGGGATGGAAAGATATCAGAATGGGGTCCTGATCTAGCGCTTCTTGAACTTCCCAGCTCGGTTGTCCAAACTATTGAAGCTCACAAGTCTTTCTTGAATCTAGGAGCCTGTCCGACATTGATCTGAGCAAGCCAGAATCATAGCCAAGGA
>JBBIKN010000051.1:0-22222 GCA_037445435.1 Nitrospira sp.
TTCTAACCAAGTGCGGTGCGGTTTGGTAGAGAAAGTCCAAGACTACGGGAGGGCCTTATCCGGGCGCGACAATAGCGATACAACAAAGAAGAGCGCGTGGCCCACACGAAGTGCGGTTTAGTAGAAAGACAAAGATTACTGGAGGGTTATCCGGCGGCGCCAAAGGAGAGCAGCTTCGCCGGGTGAGTCGCCGGCACGCGCAAGCGAGGTTTGGTCGGGGCGAGAGGATTTGAACCTCCGACATCCTGCTCCCAAAGCAGGCGCGCTACCGGGCTGCGCTACGCCCCGACGGCCGGTCACCTTCACATTCTCAGCGAGACGACACCACGATTAACAGATTCATTTATACAAGAATGTTCCGATTCGTGTCCAGGTAATGCGAATCATGGATCATGCGTGAACCTCAGCGGTTCAGCGTTTCCCGACGGTCAACGGTCGAAGAATATCGGCCATGGCTCGGAATGCCTTGGCTCGATGACTGATACGGTTCTTTTCTTCAGCCGTCAACTCAGCCAGCGTATGTCCGAGCTCCGGGACAAAGAACAGGGGGTCGTAACCAAATCCTTGTGAACCGGTACACTTCTCAGCAATGACTCCAAGAAGAGTTCCCGTGGCCACTCGGGACTGTCCGTCCGGCATCGCCAAGGCGGCGACCGTCACGAATCGAGCGGTGCGCCTGGCCGGCGGGACACCTTCCAGCTCCTTGAGCAGCTTCCTACAGTTATCTCCGTAAGTTGCACTTTCTCCCGCATATCGGGCCGCAAACACACCCGGCCTCCCACCCAACGCATCGACTTCAAGTCCCGTATCATCCGCAACAGCCGGAAGGCCGGTTGCACGAGCGATCTCCGTCGCCTTTTTTATGGCGTTAGCCTCGCAGGTCACACCGTCTTCTTCGACTTCCGGCGCGGTGGGGAATTCGGCTAGTGTACGGATGCGGATTCCAAGGTCTCCGAGGAGAGCAGTGAGTTCCCTGACTTTATCCGGATTTCTGGTCGCGAGGAGGATCTCTTCAATCGTCCCCTCAATCGAGTGCACCGATCAACTCTTTCTGAATGGCAGTCAACCGTTGAATGGCCTGCCAGCCGAGGTTCAGGAACTCGTCCATATCTTGCTTCGCGAACGGCGTACGTTCCGCCGTACCTTGTACCTCGACATACCGCCCGCGGCCGGTCATCACCAAATTCATATCCACTTCCGCCATCGAATCTTCGGTATAGGCGAGATCCACCATCACCTCTCCGCCGACCTTTCCGACGCTGATGGCGGCCAGATGGTCGGTCAAGGGAATCCTTTTCAATAGGTCCCTTTTTTTAAGCACGGCACAGGCATCAGCCAACGCGATAAAGGCACCGGTGATGGATGCGGTTCTGGTACCTCCATCCGCTTGAATGACGTCACAGTCGATCCAAATGGTCCGTTCTCCCAGTTGAGACATGTCGGTCACAGACCGCAGCGCACGCCCGACGAGACGTTGAATTTCCAAGGTTCGGCCGCCTTGCTTTCCCTTGACCGCTTCTCGTGGCGATCGCTCATGAGTTGCACGAGGCAACATCGCGTATTCTGCCGTGACCCATCCCGTCCCCTTGCCCTTAAGAAACGGCGGAACCTTTTCCTCGACAGATGCAGTACAAAT
The DNA here is from genome assembly GCA_037445435.1 of Nitrospira sp. GTDB lineage: Bacteria > Nitrospirota > Nitrospiria > Nitrospirales > Nitrospiraceae > Nitrospira_D. Next base: position 1,637 of record JBBIKN010000051.1, read on the forward strand.
GACCTTCGTCTCTCCCATTTCTATCAGTACAGCCCCTTCGGCATGTTTGATAAAGTTGCGTGTCACTTTCACGGGACGAACCTGATCTCTGCGACGCCCATCGAAACGGACTAATCCTGACATTCCGCTCATCCTTATGCCCTTCCTCAAGAGTGGGATCCGAATTATAGTGAAGCCCTTGAGAAAGCGCAAACTGATCGATTGGCTGATCATCGCCCTTGGATTATAAAAAGGGTCTGAACATTTCTCTCCTTTTGTACAAATACAGCCCCTCCTCCTTGGCGAATTCTGTACAACTCAAGACGGGTGGCCCATCAGCAAGGCAGCCCATCCGCGGAATCAATGATGACAGGAGCCGACTCGTAACACCTCTCCAGAGGCGAGGATGACCAGCATTGGCCTCTCTAAACCACGACACAAAAACTGTCATAAGACCTGATGGAATGAGCACAAATTCAATGGCACAAAAAGTGCACACCCCTGCGGAGTCCTACAGCATTCAGGTCAAACCCCGATGAACCGATAAGGAAGAAACAAGACAAACCTCGGCCCCGACGATCCGAATAAGATCCGACTCTCATGGCGACACTGCTGGCCCAGTCCACCCATCAAGCCCTGCTCGATAATCGCAACATTCTGGTGGTCGACGATGAAGAGCCGATCAGACGTCTCCTCGCCTATTTACTTCACTCCCATGGGTATCCGGTGGAATGCGCCGCCGATGCCCGGGAGGCCCGGCAAAAGCTGAGTGATCAGCCTTTTGCACTGATGCTGTGCGACGTCAATATGCCGGGAGAATCCGGCATGGACCTCGTGCGACACATTCTCGCGGAGCACAAACACACGGCGGCGATCATGGTCACGGGCCTCGACAGCTCGGTCCTCGCCAATGCTGCTCTGGAGGTCGGTGCCTTCGGATACATCGTCAAGCCGTTCGAATCCAATGAAGTCCTTATCGACGTCGCCAATGCCCTTCGCCGCCGACGGCTTGAGATGGAAAATCGCCTCCATCGGGAAAATTTGGAGGACATCGTCCGAACCAGAACACTTGCGCTCCAACAGGCGTTGGACTGGCTTGAACGCACTGAAAAAGAGCTACGCCTGTCACGGGAGGAAACCATTCAGCGGCTCGCCATTGCCGCGGAGTTCCGCGATAACGCGACCGCCCAGCACATTCAACGGATGAGCCACTACTGTGAGTTGCTCGCGCGCAAGGCGGGCCTGTCCCCGGAACGCTGCGACTTGATCCGCACGGCCAGCCCTATGCACGACATCGGAAAAATCGGCACCCCGGATCATGTCTTGCTGAAACCCGGCAAATTCACGCAGGAGGAATTCGGGGTCATCGCGCAACACGCGGAAATCGGGTACAAGATCCTGAGCGGATCGGATGCTGAGCTGCTGAAAGTCGCAGCCGTGATTGCCTACACACACCATGAGCGCTTCGACGGCACCGGCTATCCCCGCGGGTTACAAGGCGAGGCCATTCCCATCGAAGGCCGCATTGCCGCAATTGCCGACGCGTTTGATGCCCTCACCACTCAACGGGTCTACAAGCCGGCCTTCGAGCTCGGTCACGCGATTGAACTCATGCTCAAGCACCGTAGCGAACATTTCGACCCGGAGCTGCTGGATGTCTTCGTCGCATCGTCGGATGAAGTGGCACGTATCCACGATCAATACGCAGACCGCGTGAACAATCCATTCCGCGAACCATAAGCCTGTCTCAGCTGAACCCACGCCTTGCTCGATTGTCGGCAATTCGTTGACCGACTGTGGTGCCGCCGATATACTTTTTTTGCCTACCGGGACAATCTGATTCACTCTCCATCACCGGTGTCATAGAGAAGGAATGGCCGAGTATGGCGAAAAAGTTGACCGCGGTTCGCAAACGTCCCCGGAACCGGAACTGGATCGGTTACCTCTGCGAATCCCTGGTCGCCTCAGGCACCATGCCGACATGGGAGGCCGCCACCTATCTGACAGAGAACTTATTCGGAGAAAAGCCTAATCCTCGTCTCCTGACCCCCACTAATCCACACGAGGTCACTGCGCAATTCCTCCATCGTCTCTATCTGCCGCTCGTCGAAGCCGCTTCGCGGGACGCCATGCTTCCATCCACATTCCTGGTACACATCTTCACCGACATCAGTCTCACCGGTAACTCCGCCGTCCTCGTCGTCTTGTTCCCGGGACACCACAGACCACAACAACTCCTATTGCTGGATGCCGCCAAGGCATGGGACCTCGTGTTCCCCAACGCCGAATCCTTTAACATCTGGGCAGAAGAGCGCTATCGACAGGTCGTCAATGCCTTAGGGAGCGCGATGGTGGATCTTGAGGACGATGTACTGACGTCGGCAGTCTAGGCCCCGCACTGCTGATCTCTCCATTACTCTCCCAGTCAAAAGTCCACACGAACACCGATACTGCACCGTTGCGCGGCGAACTCGGAAGCGTACATCGTCCAAGTATTCTTGGTTTGCTCGGATATGCTGCCCAGAAGGAGCCGGAAGAATCGTAAGCCAGAATCAAGGCAAGCCAGCCCGGTCAAGACAAGCGATGAGCGTCCCGCCTGGGTGAAGCCCAGGCGGGACGTACTTGCCGATCTACTTCACCTCGCCTGGATCTTTTTGCTTACCAGTCAGCTGACCTACCCAGGCAGTACACTCAGGAGTTCCGCAGTGCTTGACCCACTGCTGCACCCATCCGTTGTAGACGTTGGGAACAGCCAGAACACCCTGCCCCCCCATGCCAGGATTGCCGATCACCGTATCGGGATTGGGAACGTCGGTAGTAGCCGCCCCCATCGTTCCTAGCAACACGCGCCCGACGATGGCGGCATTGCTCGGATCACCGTCTCCATCAGGATCCGGATCCACGATAAGCATCGCGTTGCTGAACTTGTTGGCGATATAGGCGTAGTAGCCACCGTCCTTCTTGGCGCCGTATTGCACGCCATGGCAGCCTGGGTCACAGGGCAACATCGCCACGACCTTGTCTTTCTTGGTATCAACAATCGTAATGGTAGCGGTCAAGGTATTAGCCGTGACCATATTGGTTCCGTCCGGACTCACCGGCGTCTGAATGGGTAGTGCGCCGACAAAATTCTGTATTTCCCCTGTGATCGGATCGTACTTGTTGCTCCCGTTCTCTGGGAAGGCGGTATCGTCTATCAAATTGATGGTTTTCATCACCGTATTCGTCTTCATATCGATGACCGTGATCGTGCTATCAAGAAAATTGGCCACGTAATACTTGGTTGAATCCGGCATCATCCCCGTGGCAATGGGCACATGTCCCGTATCAATTGTTGCCTTGATTACACCACCCGGGAAATTATATATCGTCGATGTATTAAGGTTTTCGTTGGGCGTCACCATCTCCTTCCCGGTGGAACTCATCCAATGACCATGGGGATGGGTGGCGGTAAACACATCTTCTCCACCAAGCCCCATCGGGATATCACGAATAAATTGGTTTGGGCCCATACCACCCGTTCCTGCCAGATTATTAAACTCCCGTACGTTATTACCACCATTCTGTGCCACATGCACTTTATCGTCGTCGGCTTTCGTCATCACATGTGAGGGTGCAGGCCCCGCGTTCAGTTCATGCATGAGCGCGCCGGTTTTTCTGTCAAACACCGCCAATCTCTCATCGAACCATTGGGTCTGATAGATCACCTCCTGATCTCGATCGGTCCACATGTTGTGAGGATGGTTCATATTGATGCGTGGGAGTGCAATTTTCTTCGTGAGCGTCCAGCCTGTCGCCTCAATGGCCGTCGCCGTCCCCGGCTTCGATTTCCCTCCCGTCAATTCGAACTGGGTGTCGACCCAGATTTCTCCAACCCCTGGTTTTTCTGGTTTTCCCAATGCATTTTTTAGATCGACCGGATCGGCCTTCAGCAACTCGTTGAGATTCGGAACCTCAACCTTAGCCCCGTTCATATCGTACGCAATCACCGGAACAGCCGGATAGACTGGTTGCCACGAAGGCTTCGTGTAATCTTTCCAGTTCCCTGGGTCCGTGATCGTAAAGAACGTGCGCACGAGCCGGAACGCTAAATCGCTGGCTGTCGGGATCGTAACGCCATTCACCAATGAAATCTTCTTGCCAAGATCCAATCCTAAGGGCGACCCAGCTACCTTCGTTTTAGGATCATCCACAATGACGCCCGCGAACCATGTAGACGTGGATGTCATAGATGAAGACGTAGAGTCCTGGATCCCTCAGGGTTACCGTAGCCACCCCTCGCTTTGCCGGGTCGCGAACATCGATGGCTGTCTTGAACGGCATGTTTCTGGCCCCCTCGGGATAAATCAAGCTCAGCGCCGTATGGACTGTGCTCGCTTCCCCACTATATGTGGGAAACCCCACCGTTTCTCCTGGAGCAATGACAGCGAGGGATCTCTGCTGAGCCCCCCCAATCTCCGCAGGCACACACCCCAGTGATTTCGAGTTAGCCGTGTTCGAGCAGGTAAAAAAGTTCCCAGGCCTATCTCCTGCCTCGAATGAAACAACAGGCGAGGGAGCAGAACGGGAGTGGCTATGAGGAGCAGCCTGGACCATACCCGCTGTCCCCCACCCTACCAACAGACCGAGTGCAGCCAATAAGCAATATCGTGTTTTCATAGAGCCTTCCTTTACGGTTTCAAGCGTTTCCTCTGTGTTGACACCTGCATTTTCGGTTCAGTGGACGTGAAGCTCCGACATCATCCCAAACGTGGCATGCGGAAGGATGTGACAATGGAACAACCACCGACCCACCCCTCCCCCGGCCGTCTGGTTGTCCTTCTTCAAACGATCGTCCAAAGAAACCCGGAAGGTGAGGGTGTAATTCGCAGGCACATCCACGATATCCCGAAACTCCAGAGGAAACGTGTATGACGCTCCGTATATTCCTGCTCGTGGGGTCAGCTTGACCGGTTGCACCGAAAACCCGTGTAAATGAAACGGATGGTTCGCCCCAGTCATATTGGTCACGGTTAGCTCCATTGTATTTTCGAGCTTGGCATGGCGGGCTGATTCCAGGAAAAAAGGATTGCCGCTGCTCATACCGTTGAAGTCTCGAGGCATCGGGACACCATCAACCGACGGCTGAAACGCACCAGTGTTATTGAAGAATGTCAGCTCGATGTCCTTATTCGTTGACCCCGCTGGGGCCCCATTTACGCCGTCTTCGCCAACAGGACTGAGAAGATCATCCGTTGCTCCACGAAGAGCCTTGATCATCGCTTTCGACCCCAAACTTGCAAGCAACGCCCGACCATCCGGACAGCCAAACCTCGTGGCGGCACTCCCAGTAATCTTCAAATGCATCACTGGCACCGTCGGAGTCCAGGAGTAAGTGGCTGCGACTCGCTGGAAATCTTGCGTCCAGAGGGTGAGCACACCCTTCGCACCATTCGGAATCGAGGCGACCACATCCGCCCGGCCTGCGGGTGGGAGCAGAATTTCGCCGCGCTCATATTTCATATCAAAATAACCACCAGTCATGCCTCCCTCAACAATCGCGTGGTTGAGCAACCCCCCCCTCTCCACCGATTCGAACCAGGTCGACTTGCTTCCCATTGTTGGTCGTCAACCGGAGGCGAAGGTAGCGGACCGGCGAGGGATTCACGATCTGCAATCGCAGTCCCTGACCAGCCTGGACGTCAAATGTCGACGCAGTGGCTTCAATCGCTCCTGGCTCACTCGGAGAGCCTAACCTCCCTCCGACATTGACGCCGTTGGTCAGGACCGTAAACCCTTCACTCATAGGCCCAATCAAATCGTCAGACTGAATGTTCGGAATGTCTCCGGCTTGGTAGGGAGTCGGGGTGTAGGCTCCATTGGCATCAATCGGATGCATCTCGCAGAGGAGGCGCGGGGACTGAGTCAACACATGATTTTGGTAGTTGATCTCCCACGCTTGAACGCCACTAACGTGCGGAAGATCGCCAGCAAATGTGGCCGGGTTGGAGCCCGGCTTACCGCATACCGTGATGTCGCTGATCACCAGCGTCTTGGTTTGCTCCGCCGAAGGGATCACATTCTGGGCGATAAGGGCTGCCTCATACCCAAATTTATCTTCAATAATGATCGACCCGTAGAGTCCTTTGGCCACTTGGTTGGTCGAGGAGTGATGATGCGGATGGTACCAGAAGATTCCCGGCCGGCTGACGATGAAATCGTAGGTAAACTTTCCTCCTGGAGCCACTGCGTGCTGCGTCACTTCCGTGCCGTCACTTTCGTTGTTCAACTCGATACCATGCCAGTGAATACCCGACACATTCGCCTCTGGATTCAAACCTGACGGATCAAGGTTATTCACAAAATGCACGATGACCCGATCTCCCACCTTGAGCCGAAACTCCGGCCCCGGGATTGCAGCCGTCGTACACGTGGTTAACCCGGCATCCGAACAACTCTTGAACGCCATCCCGTTCGCCATCACTCCACTGCCGATATCGACGGTCGCCTCATCGGCCACAATCCAGGTCTCGATGCCGTTGCTGGGATCATTATCCTTGTCAAGAACCTGTGGAACCTCATACGGCCCGACGCCCGTCGTGGCCTGCGCCGACTCGTTGCCGCACACACACAGCATGAGCACCATGAGACCGACGAGGCACGCGTTCCAACCGGTGCTATTCACGACTTTTGCAGAATGACCCGGCAAGACTTGATCCATAGTTCATCTCCCTAAGTTATGGCCAGCGATCTGTTCAGAAACCTGAAACGAAACACTCCGTCGAGTACTGCTTTTGAACATGCTCCTTCACATAGGTGGTCTCATCTGGGTCACCGATTCACTCGGCAGCATCCACACTTAATTCAGAACACACCCCATCTTCTTCCGCACGCCAATATCCAGATTCACAGTCGTCCAAGGTGACAGCAAATTCTATTCCTGCAAACTGGACCGACAAGACATCATAAGTATTCCTACTCAAAGCAGCGGTTCACGAGTCGGCCAAGAATGAGATTGCCCAAGCTCAACGCGGTGTTCGGATCTAAAAGATGTAGTGGTCCGGCTCTCAGGGAAGAAGTGCGGTCAATCGAATCGACATTCAGGTATGAAAAGTATCTAAACAGATTCAGTATCCAATTCGATTCAGCAGAGCTTATGCAACCCTACCCTCGCTGAGTCAATCACATCTCCCAACGCTCGTTGTTCCCATCCCACAAAGTAACTCGCCGCCTCAGATCGCCGTGAGATATTCAACCGCTTGTAGATTCCCCGAAGTCTCGACAGCAGGACGCCTGGCGTAACGTTCAGCTGGCGCGCGATCTCTTTGTTGCTCTGTCCCGCCGCAATAAGCGACAGCACTCACGTGTCTGATGCGGAGCGATTGCCCGACCGCCGGCGTTGCGCAGCGCGGTTATGATCTTGAATCCATTTGAGGATCTCCGGTGTCAGTTGCTGGTCGACAATGGCCTGTCCAGCGGCAACGATTTCGATCGCTTTCGCAACGGCCTCACTCGACGCTCTCTTCAGCAAGTAACCCTGCGCCCCGGCAAGCACGGCAGCCCTGAGAATGCGCTTGTCATCGTTGGCGGTGAAGAAGAGAACCGCGACCTGCGGGTAGGACTTGCGAATGGTCCGACAAAGAGCAATGCCGCATACATCTCCTACGTGGGTGTCCAAGACGATGACATCGGCCCGACCGGTTCTCAGCAGGACACCTGCTTCACCTTGAGTCCGTGCGGTACCGACGACAACCATGCGGTGGCTCTTGGAGAGAGCGGTCTTCAGCTGTTGGAGCACAAGATCCGACTGATCGACCAGCAACACACGCACTTGTTGTCGAATGTCTGTCGATTGCACCTTGCACTTCCCTCTGAAGGCCAAAAGCTTCTCAGGTCGGAGATTCAGGTTATGGGATAATGCGAATCTCGTTCCTCAATCGGAGATGACTGACAGAGAAGGATTAGCGTCCGGCGATTCGCACTCACTGCCTCGATAAATTGGCGACAGAGTAGAAGATCCCTCTCAGGACAGTATCGAGCCAGTGGCTCTTGGGAGGGGGGGGCGAACTGAATGATTGTCGACAAGATGTATCCAAATCGATCCTGTATCGAATTGGATACATCATAAAGCTACGCGTAACAATGCTGATTCCTAAGTATTGATACTAGATCAGGCTTCGCGTACATTCGCAGGGTATGAGTGTCACGGGTCTTGATTTCTCGGATGTCCCAACCCTGCCTACCCACAAAGACCACGCCGCACCAGCCAACGTATTCGAGCTGCACGGTCATGAGGCGAGGCTTGGCCTTCGTCTTTGTTTTCAGTTGGTTGAGCCACCCACTCTTCGGTTGGGCTGACTCCCCGATCCTTCTACCCCACACATCCTCAGCAACGGAGCAACAGCTCCAAGAAGAAGCGCTTTATTTGAAGGAAGAAACCGTCACTATCGCCAGCCGCTACGAACAGCCGATCTCGAGGGCCCCGTCCGATGTCTATGTGATGACGGACGAAGACATACGTAAATCAGGAGCCACCGACATTCCAACGCTGCTGCGACAAATTCCTGGCATGGAAGTCATGCAAATGAACGCGGTCGATTTCAACGTCAGCGTGCGCGGCAATAATCAGCTTTCGGCCGATAAACTTCTGGTGCTGGTCGACGGTCGGTCAATCTACATCGATCAATCCGGACAAGTCTTATGGAAATTTCTTCCTGTCGCCTTAACTGAAATCAAGCGGATCGAAGTCCTGAAAGGTCCGGCATCGGCCGTGTACGGCTTCAATGCCTTTGACGGCGTGGTGAATATCATCACGAAACATCCCGAAGAGATCAGCGGGACCACCTTGCAAGCGTCAGGAGGTGAATTGGGAACTTTGCTCACCAGCGTCGTCCAGGCGGGAACCGCCGGCAACTGGGGCTACCGGGTATCAGGCGGGCACGAGCAGAGTCAGCGATGGTCGGACCGGAATGCACCCGCTCTCAATAGTCAGCGGCTCGGTGGCATGGCGGAATATCGACTTTCACATCATGGAAGGATACGGGCCGAGGCAGGCCTTGCAAGAGCGAACCCCTATAACGGCTTTGTGACCGAAGTTGCCACCTCAGATTCTCATTTGTCCCAGGCCCACGCCCTACTCAGCTATGAACAGAGCGGCCTTCTCCTTCGCGCCTGGTGGAACGGTCTTTCCAGCGAGACCACCCCAACGGTATTTCCTCCTCTGACTCCTCTATTTGGCTTGTCCGACCGATTTGGAAGGAGAGATCAGGACTTCTCATTCAATACGTATGACTTTGAATCCCGTTACCAGCTGAAACCGTTTGAAGCACTGAAAATCCACGTCGGCGTCAACTTCCGTCACATTGTTTTGTCGTCGAATATTCTCAGCAGTCGTACGGCTCAGAATCGTCTCGGGCTCTACACTCAAGGAGACTTTCTAGTTCTCCCGTCCCTGGAGTTGAGCGCCGGGCTGCGCTACGACCTCGACACCTTTGGAACGCCAACCTTGTCCCCGCGCGGCGCGGTAGTCTACCACGTGAATACGAACCATGCTTTTCGGATTTCCAGCTCTGTCGCCTATCGCCCACCGACAACCGCCGATGTCGGCCTGAACCTCCTGACCTCACTCACGCTCCCAGGATCCCCGCCAGGGACTACCGTCGCGTTGGGATCGACCGAGGTAAAGCCGGAACAAATTATTTCCTATGAATTCGGCTATCAAGGCTGGTGGTGGGACCATCGCGTGCGAACCAGAGTGAGCGGATTCTTCAATCATATCTCGGATCTCATTGCTTTTCGCAACACGCCGAGCGATCCCTTAAGCCCGTCCCGCCCAATCAACGGTGGCTTGGCCGATATCTATGGAGGGGAGATGGGAGTCGAATTACTGATCACGTCCTGGCTCTCAGGGTTTGTCAACTACGCCTATCAGGAAACCGGACAGTCCTTCAGCGGTTTTAGCCGTCGAGGCTTTCCGCACCACAAGGTGAATAGCGGGCTCCGCCTGGCATGGAGCCGGTTCAACGGTGAGATCCTCTATCACCACGTCGGGAACTCATCGTATCCACTGCCGGACATCTTTACCAGCCTTGCCCCATTTTTCCCGACGGGGACTTTCTTGCCACAGGAACTGGTACCAAGTTACAACTTGCTGAATTTACGACTTGGATACCTCCTCTGGCGCCAGCAAGGAGGTGATTACATGCGGGAAACCGAGGTAGCGGTTTCCGTGTTCAACGCTCTGAATGATACACATCGCGAGCATCCGTTAGGCGACCTGCTCGGCACTCGAGTCATGGGCTGGTTGACGGTGAAGCTTTGATCCAGTCTTTACCCACAGATCAGGTGGCCCAAGAGTTGCTTTGATTTATTTGCCTACACATATGGTCCAAGGTGCAGACGTTCCAGAGCACTAGAATGTTAGCGATGGTGGGAAAAATCGTCTATTATATGTAGGTGCTTGCCGGAAGGGAGACCGTTCATGCTGCCATTATTCTTCGTTCTCTCTCTTTTCTGGCTCACAAGCCTATCCGGCATAGCCGGCGCCACGGAAATCGCCATCATCAAGTCGGCCGCCCTCTCGTACTACGAACAAGCGGTACGCGGTTTTAAGGCTGGAATTCCTCCCACCACCTCCGTCAAGGAATATGAACTCAGTGGTCAGCTCACAGAAGGACGGGAAATTGCGCGATCCTTACGAGCCTCCCCGCCCGATCTCATCTTTGCCGTTGGGCTTAAAGCTGCCATGGCCGCAAAGTTGGAGATTTTCGACCAGCCGGTGGTGTTTTGTATGGTACTCAACCCGGAAGCCCATGGGCTGCCTACCTCCAACATGACTGGAATCGCCGTCCGACCGCCGGCGGAGACGCAACTCACGGCACTTCGTTCCATCGTACCTAATCGTAATCGCGTCGGGGTACTCTATAATGAAGAGCAAAGCGGCGACTTTATCCGCCTGGCGAATCGCGAAGCTAAACAGCAGGGATTGGAGCTCCTGGCGGTCACAATCCACCGTCAAGAACAGATTCCCAACGCGGTTCGAGTATTACTGCCTAAGATCGATGTCCTTTGGTTGATACAAGACCAGACCGTGGTATCCGAATCAGCCATTCCATTCTTCTTGGAATCGACTCTCGACGCCAAAGTGCCGCTGTTCACCTTCTCTGCGACTCTGGTTCAACAAGGAGCGCTCGGCGCACTGGTCCTGGATCCTTGGACTGTGGGACAGCAGGCCGCGCATATTGCACGTGCCCGTCTCAACGGAAACCACGCTTCAGCCGGTCTCCTCCAGACCCCCAATCGCCCTCAATTGGCGTTGAACTTGAACTCCGCGGAACACTTAGGTCTCGCGCTGCCCACCGAGCTGATTCGTTTGGCCGGTCACCTGTTTGGAGGCCCGGGCGTGTTAGCCCAGAAACCGAGCCATTCCGATGTCATTCCCTAGAGAGCATGGCTTGTCGCCAATGGTTGAACAGGCTCTGTCATTCCTGTCCCTCTCGATCACGCTCAGAACAAAGCTCGTCCTCAGTACGGCTGTCATTCTGATCGTCGCTTGTCTCTTGTTAGGCTGGTTGTTTATTCAACAGCAAGTACGATCGGCTGCAGAAAGCCTGGTGCAAAGCGGAACGTTGCTCGCCCAACATCTGGCAGGCATGGGGCGATTCAGCATCGTCGCCGGCGACACCCATCGGTTGGATCAACTCATCGAGGAGATTCTCGCCGTCAGCCCCGTGGCTTATGTCGCGATCGTGACTTCGGACGGTGAACTCCAAGCCGGCTTTGGAAAGGACGAATGGCAACAGCAGTTTTCTACTCTCTCGGTAGGCCGACGACAGTTTTCGGTGACGAAATTAGTCCAACCCAGCCGCCTCACCGTGAATGCGAATGAGCCGCTCGTCAGCGGGATTTGGCTTGCCAAGGAGGGACCAGTTCTTCGATCGACCATCGCATTTACGCCGAGCGAGCTATTAAGCCTTATGGGAGGCTCCGAGCTGCCGATATTCTATGACCTGCTGGTCCAGGTACCGCGTCACTCTCACGCAACCATCTGGGATCCTGCTCTCCAACTCACGCTTGAGGAACGATTTGATACGCAGGAAGGTTCCACCGCGCTTCAGAATGCGGCCTCCTCACTTGTGCAGGTCGGACTTTCGACGTCCAACCTTCAGCACGTCCTGCGCCGGTTGTCGTGGCAAGCGGTGCTCATTACGCTAAGCACACTGACGGGGGGATTATGTATCGTGGTCCTGCTGGCACGCCAAATGACGATTCCCTTGCAAGGACTCACCACCGCAGCGACCAAGCTTGCCAAAGGGGAGACGGTACCGGCCGTGGCCATACGAACAATCGATGAAATCGGAACCCTGACACAAGTCTTCAACACGATGGCCTCGACGTTGCAATTACGCGAGCACGAATTGCGCGAACTGGCTCATACCCTGGAAGACCGTGTTGAAGCTCGCACGCAGGAGCTTGCCGCAGCGAATGCCAAACTACGAGAGCTCGATCGACGCAAGTCGATCTTCGTTTCCACGGCCTCGCACGAATTGCGCACACCCTTGACGTCGATGAAAGTCCACTTGGCCAACCTGCGAGATGGGGTCGACGGAGCCGTCAGTGAAGATCAGCGACGATCGCTTATGCGTGTGGAAGCCAATCTCTCACGCCTTCGGATTCTGATCGATGAACTGCTGGATCTTTCCCAAATCGAAATGGGCCAGGCCACCGTACGCTTGGAACCGGTAGCACTTGGACCTGTGATTGCCAAAGCCGTGGAAGACCTTCATCCCTTCACCTGCGAACGTCACGTCAGAGTTGCGATCTCGCTTCCGTCCGATCTGCCCGTTGTCTCTGCCGACCCCGACAAATTGCGACAAATTTTCCTCAATCTCCTACACAATGCCGTCAAATTCGCACCGGTGGATACGATCGTCGACCTGACCGTCACGCGAATATCCGCCGATGAAATCCGGATCTCCGTGCGCGATGTCGGGCCAGGGATCGCTCCGGAAGATGTGGACAAGATTTTCCAACCGTTCTATCGCGCACACCCGACACACAAAAAGACCAAAGGAGCCGGGCTCGGACTGGCCATCGCCAAATTGCTGGTTGAACTGCATCAGGGACGACTGTGGGTTGAGACAGAACTGAACCGTGGCAGCTGTTTTTTGTTTACCTTGCGCTCCGCCACACCCGGCCGCCACGCGTTGGCGGAGACCATTGCGTCAAACCCATCACATCATCAAATTGCCTCACTCTGAGGATAGGGGCCTCGGCAGCTCCCAATGCACGACTGAGCGGTCACGTGGACGGTGGCTTGGCAGAGACACCTCTCTGCCTGATAAGCCTCGTCAAATAAGTTCTCTGCAACCCAAGAAGTTCCGCTGCCTTGGTTTGATTCCATCCAGCTCGGCGCAACGCCTCTTCAATAACCTTCCGACTGTAGTGCTCCATCACGGCATGGTAGTTCAGACTCCCGTCTTCCGCAAAGTCCGCTTCCACCGGCAGCTTTCGTTGGACCGTGATCCCGAGATGTTCCGGTTCAATACAGTCATCGGGGCAGAGTGCGATGGCCCGCACCAGGACATTTTCTAACTCACGCACGTTTCCCGGCCAGTGATACCCGCGAATGAGCTCCAGAGCATCTTGGCTCACCGTGAAACAACGGTGGCCCATCGCCGTCCCTTGTCGCCGGACAAAATGGTCGACCAATGCAGGCAGATCTTCCGGTCGTTTTCGTAAAGGAGGCAACGTGAGTGAGATGACGTTCAGACGATAGAACAAATCCTGGCGGAACAGTCCTTCCTGAATGGCCTCTTTCAGATCTTTGTTCGTCGCCGCGACAAAACGCACATTGGTGCGAACGGGCTGTGCGCCGCCGACACGATAGAATTCCTGATCCTGCAGCAGACGGAGCAGCCGTGTCTGAAGCCCTGCCGGCATGTCGCCGATCTCATCGAGAAAGACGGTGCCGCCTTCCGCCGATTCGATTTTCCCTGGTTCGCGCCTCACCGCTCCAGTATAGGCTCCCTTCTCGTGCCCGAATAATTCGTTCTCCAATAAACTCTCGGGGAGAGCTGCACAGTTCACGACGACAAAGGGCTTCGAGGCACGGGAACTCCACCGATGCAGCGCCCGTGCCATCACTTCCTTCCCCGTTCCTGTTTCACCCAATAACAGCACCGTGGCGGACGAGCCGGCCGCTCGTCGGGCCGTGTCAAGCAACTCAACCATACGCGGACTCTGCCCGACCACATGTTCATACCGACCCTCTACTTCTGCCTGCAGGAGACCGATTTGCCGCGTGAGGGCCATCTGCGCCATGGCCTTCTCAATCACGATAGAAAGGTGATCAGGTTCAAACGGCTTCGTCAGGAAATCACACGCCCCCAGCCGGATCGCCTCCACCGCGCGGCCGATCGTCCCGAACGCCGTAATGACGACCACTTCCGGTATAGTCTGTGGGGGAATACTCGAGCGTTTTTCGGCCAGCTGTTTGAGAATATCAAGGCCGCTGAGGCCTGGGAGTTCGATGTCCAGCAGCATCAGGTCGGGCGCTTCTTCCGTCGCCAGCCTGAGCGCCTGTTCACCATCCTCGGCCATGAGCACCTCATGGCCCATCCAGGTCAGACGCTTCTTGAGCGCACTGAGAATATCTTGGTCATCATCGACAACGAGGATACGTGTCTGCATCAGACGCCCTTAGAGAAATTCGTGAGGGGCTATTGTAGTGGAAGATGGGACTGAAGAGAAAGTGTGCGGCCTAGATGGTCAGACACGACATCATTCAGGCTCATAATTCAGATTCGGCGAGAGCCAGCGCTCGACCGTGCGGAGATCCATCCCCTTGCGGCGGGCGTAATCTTCCACTTGATCTTTGCCGATTTTGCCGACGGCAAAGTACTTCGCGTCGGGATGGGCGAAATAGAAGCCGCTGACCGATGCAGCGGGCAACATGGCAAAGCTTTCCGTAAGAGAGATGCCGGTGTTCTTCTCGACCTGCAACAGATCGAATAAGAGTCGCTTCTCCGAATGGTCCGGACAAGCGGGATAACCAGGTGCCGGACGGATACCCCTGTAACGCTCACGGATCAAATCATCATTCGTAAGCTGTTCCTTTTTTCCGTATCCCCATTCTTCTCTGACTCGCTTATGGAGGAATTCCGCGAACGCCTCGGCCAGCCGGTCCGCAAGCGCCTTGGCCATGATGGAATTATAGTCATCATGGTCCCGATCAAACCGCTTGCAGAGTTCGTCTAACCCGATGCCGGTTGTTACGGCAAAGGCCCCAAGGTAATCTCGGCGACCTGAATCTTTTGGCGCGACATAATCGGCCAGCGAGAGATTGGGCTGCCCTGCCGGCTTCTCCGATTGCTGTCGCAGGTGATGAATGGTCGTCACCATGTGTTTTCGCGATTCATCTGCGTACAAGTCAATATCGTCACCGACCGACGCAGCAGCAAAGAACCCGTAAACCCCCGTGGCTTTGAGCTGTCGCTTCTGGACGATTTCATCAAGGAGACGTCGTGCATCGTCATACAATTCCCTAGCTTTTGATCCAACAGCCGGATCATCGAAGATCATCGGATAACGCCCCTTTAATTCCCAGGTGTGGAAGAAAGGCGACCAATCGATGTAAGGAATCAGTTCGACTAATGATTGGTCGGAAATTGTTTGAATCCCCAATTGTTCCGGCGTGGGAATATCCGTCTTCGCCCAGTCGGACGTGAGTCGATTGGCGCGCGCTTGAGTGATCGAGAGAAGCGGCTTTGCTCCTCGATCGTGGTGAGACTGCCGCACACGTTCGTAGTCGGTCTTCACTTGTTTGACGAACTCATGTTTGTGAGTCTGGCTCACGAGGCTGCCCACCACACCGACCGCACGTGAGGCGTCCAACACGTGGACCACACCAGGCTCATAGGAGGGGGCGATCTTGACCGCCGTATGGGCCTTACTCGTCGTCGCACCGCCGATCAAGAGCGGCACCGCAAATCCCTCGCGCGTCATTTCCTTCGCCACATGGACCATCTCGTCAAGTGACGGTGTGATGAGCCCGCTCAGACCAATGATGTCGGCCTTGTTCTCTCGGGCGGCGGACAGGATCTTTTCACAGGGCACCATGACCCCAAGATCGATGACTTCATAATTGTTGCAACCGAGCACGACCCCGACGATATTTTTCCCGATATCGTGCACATCACCCTTCACGGTCGCAAGCAAGACCTTTCCCTGCGACTGAAAATTGCCGGACCGCTTCTTCTCTTCTTCCATGAAGGGCATGAGATAGGCCACAGCCTTCTTCATGACCCGGGCACTCTTGACCACCTGAGGCAAGAACATCTTGCCTGAACCGAAGAGGTCACCCACAATGTTCATGCCGGCCATCAATGGTCCTTCGATCACCTCCAACGGCTGAGCATATTTTTGACGCGCTTCTTCCGTGTCCTGAGCAATATAGTCCGTGATGCCCTTGACGAGCGCATGAGATAACCGCTCCTCAACCGTGCCCTTGCGCCACTCATCGTCCTTGACAGCCGCTTTTCCTTTCGCCTTCACAGTTTCGGCAAAAGTCACCAATCGCTCGGTCGCATCGGGTCTACGATTGAGCAGGACGTCTTCTACAAGTTCAAGCAGGTCTTTAGGGATCTCTTCATACACGGCTAACTGGCCCGCATTGACGATGCCCATATCTAGCCCGGCTTTGATGGCGTGATACAGAAAGGCGGCATGCATCGCTTCTCGTACGATGTTGTTGCCACGGAAGGAAAAGGAGATATTGCTGATACCCCCGCTGACCTTCGCACCGGGGAGGTTCTGCTTGATCCAGCGCGTGGCCTCGATGAAATCCACGGCGTAGTTATTGTGTTCCTCAATCCCGGTCGCCACGGTCAAAATGTTCGGATCGAAGATAATATCTTGCGGAGGAAAACCGACTTGTTCTGTGAGGATTTTGTATGAACGCGCACAGATTTCCTTCTTTCGTTCCAGCGTGTCGGCCTGCCCTTTCTCGTCGAATGCCATGACCACCACGGCCGCACCGTAACGACGAATCAGCGTCGCCTGTTCGATGAATTTCTGCTCGCCTTCTTTCAGGCTAATGCTATTGACGACGGCCTTGCCTTGAATATTCTTTAGGCCGGTCTCCAACACCTCCCACTTGGAGCTATCGATCATGATCGGGACTTTGCAGATATCAGGCTCCGAGGCTACCAGGCGAAGGAACTTCTCCATCGCAGCCTTGGAATCAAGCATGCCTTCGTCCATATTCACATCGATGATCTGGGCTCCGCCCTCCACTTGCTGCCGCGCCACCGACAGGGCACCTTCATAATCGCCGGCCAGAATGAGCTTCGCGAATGCGGGCGAGCCGGTCACGTTCGTTCGTTCACCGATATTGACGAAGTTCGAGTCGGGCCGGATCGTCACGGCTTCAAGACCGCTCAATCGTGTGTACGGTTCAACCCTCGAGGGTGCATGCGGCCTCACCCCGCGCACGGCTTCGGCAATGCGCTTGATATGGGCCGGCGTTGTACCGCAACAACCGCCGACGATGTTCAGCCACCCGTTTTCCGCCCATTCACGCAGTTGGGGCGCCAAGGTTTCTGGCGTCTCAGGAAATCCGGTCGGCAACAACGGATTCGGCAGGCCGGCATTGGGATGGGCACTGATGTAGACCGGCGCGATCTGCGACAATTCTTCGATCAGCGGGCGCATTTCTTTTGGACCGAGCGCACAGTTCATCCCTACGCTCAACAATGGCACATGGGAGATGGAATTCCAGAAGGCTTCGACGGTCTGCCCGGTCACACCGCGATTGCTGCCGGCTTGGATGAACGTCACCGACGCCATAATGGGAATCCGACGTGCTCCGGACGCGAACCCCTCCTGAATCGCAAAAAACGCGGCCTTCGCATTCAACGTGTCGAAGATGGTCTCCACGAGCAGAAGATCGACGCCGCCGTCGAGTAAGCCTCGAACTTGCTCGCCATAGGCAGTCACCAACTCTTCATAGGTTGTCCCGCGTGCTGCCGGGTTGTTGACATCCGTGGAAATCGACGAGGTCTTCGTCGTCGGTCCGATCGCCCCCGCGACAAAACAACGCCGTCCCGGCTGTGCCTGCTGTACCGCCGCCACTGCCCTCCTGGCACATTCCGCCCCAGCTTTCGACAGTTCATAGCCAAGCGTCTCCATCTTGTAATCGGCCAACGAGATCGCCTGGGAGTTGAACGTGTTGGTTTCAATGATGTCCGCACCCGCTTCCAGATATTGTCGATGAATCTCTTCGATGAGAGATGGCTGCGTGATATTCAACAGATCGTTGTGACCTTTCAGATCCTTCCCCCAGTCCTTGAAACGCTCACCGCGAAAGGCGGCCTCATCCAGCTTCCGTTGCTGGATCATGGTTCCCATCGCTCCATCGAGGATGAGAATGCGCTCTCGCAACAGGGCCTCGATTGTAGACAAGCCACTCGTCAACATCAGCTATCCGTGAGCGGAATTATCACTTAACCGTCTCGCGATCATACTGGAAGGTCTTCTGATCAGGCAAGCCGGCGACCCTTCCTTGACATGAAATTCAGGGCCTGGCTACGATGATATATGAGGTACGTCGGGAGCTTCTTACGAATTCCGGCATTGATTCTTTTTCTTAACATTGTCTTCATTTTCTTATTCGGCCAACCTTCGCTCACCTCTGCCGCACCCTATTTTGAGGATGGGTTTTTAGGCCTTTCCCAGAACGAACTACACGAGAAACTCGGCATGCCGCAGGCCGTACGCGACCGGAAATCCGCCTTGCGTGTCTTCACCTATTATCCGATTACCGATTGGTCAAAGTACTTCAGCAAGCTCGTGTCTCCTGAGAACGGCGAAGACGTGTATACCTTCAAGCGTGAAGGCATCGACGTGCGCTATTCCTTCAGCTACGCCGTCGACCCGAACGATCAAAATGAGAACAGACTGCTGACCGTACGCCTGGTGGACATCGAGTTTTCCCCCGCAGTGCCGATTCGTCGACTCCCAAGTTTGATTCCGGAGTTTCGTCCTTCAACGGAGCCGACCAGTCCTGCCTTTCGATCCAATATTTGGGTGTTGTTGTTCAACGGTCCCCCGTCGCCTGAAGCTCGTTTCATCGTGAGAGAAAAGGGAAAAGAAGAGCTCGATTGGACTCTCTGCTACCAACTCTTCTCGATGCAAGGACTTCCTGATCGCTTGACGACCGAGGCTTTGATAGACCGAATGGAAATCAGCACGCAGAGCCTGCAGGTGGTGACCGTGCGACAGCGACATACCCATGAACGGATTCCGAATCCTTACTCCCCCCAATTCGATAAGCAGTTTGTTTCCCCCGCGCCATCCCCCAAATCTATACCGGTTCCCAAGTACGCGGAATAACCTGACGGGAGTCGATCGGAGGAGGGCGCGTTTACCGCGGAACTTGTTGCTGAATGCGATCTTGCTGAGCTTGCCCGGATGCGACGGCCTTTTCCTTCATCCGATCCATTGGACCACCGTCACTGACATAGATCAGTAGTGGAGCCCCGATCCCAATGACAATCAAAAGACAGAACCCGAGCATCCGCATGAACGGACTGCTGCTGAGATACATCATCAGCAACAACACCACGGCCGCTGCGCCGGCATAGGTGACAATCTTGGATTGGGCCGGGGTAAGACCTTCCATATCGAGTTGAAACGATGGCATTTCCCATCCATGATTCTTAGCCTGCTCTTTAATCTTCTGTTGCATTGATTGCATCACCGAAGGCGAATTCGAAACCGAATCAGGCTGCTCATGCGTCTTCACTTTCGCGCGGAACTTTTCAGGAATCGTGTCCAGGGAATCAGTGTAGGCCAGATTCCCACGATCATCTATATAGGAATAGATGGTCGTGGCCCAGACCTCGACACGGATTCCCAGTACGAGTATGGTACACAGACATAGCAATGCGACCAGATATTGAAGTGTTGTGACCATCTCGCCGCCGCGTTTGACCATGTCTTGGCTCTCTTTTGAAAAAGCTCGGGAACGCCCAAAGAAGTATAGCGCTTCTCCTATCACTATGATTTCATTAGGTATTCACGGACACAGCTTGACCTCATGTGGAACTCACTGTTAGCATTTCAACCTTCTTGCGTTCCATGACTACCGAATCTCAACCCCTCGACCTCGATCCCCACGCGGAGGAACCGTCGTTCATTCGCCGCCGCTCGGTTAGAATCATCATTTATGCCGGGCTCGCACTGTTTGTTCTTATGGCGGTGGTATGGCCAATGATCGTGCAGCTCGGCGATCCTGATTTTCAAAAGCACATCGAACAACACCGCGTCATGGTAGGAATGACCAAAGAACAGGTGCTGCAATCGTGGGGCGGACCGCAGACCATCAACACGACATTCACCAAAGATGGAATACGGCAAGAGGAATGGATTTTCGAAGACTGGGAAAGCTCGGCGGTCGTCCGTCACCGCTATCTCTACTTCGAGGAAGGGGTCCTAAAGGGAGGATGGTACGAAGGATCTCGCGAACGCCGCTCCCGTGATTTTCCCGCAGAGAAACCGCACCCTAAAATTCAACCCTAGGAGCCTGTCCGACATTAGGCCCAACGCACTTGTGTGCAGGCACTGACT
>JBBIKN010000052.1:0-22126 GCA_037445435.1 Nitrospira sp.
TATTGAGCTCCTTCCAGATCTCGGCACAGCGTGATTGTTTGGCGGAGGGATACTTGTCGCAAGGCGGATCAGCAGCCGAAGCAACCGAAGAGGTTACGGCCAGGACAATGATGCAAGCTGCCAGATTCCACCAGGATTGATTCATACGCACTCCACTCGAATGACTGTTTCTCGGTCAGGACACCATACCACAAGTGGTGATGTCGCGCAGACCATTCTGGTCTATGAGTATGAGAAGGATGCCGAGATCTTTCTCAAACAGTGGGGGAGACAGAGATCCAAGCGACCGCTGGTGCTAGCTGAGTGGCTCACGTTCCTATCCGAACGCGCAGTTCTGCTCAATCTGGGCTGTGGTGTTGGACAAGATTCTCGTTATCTTGCGAAACGTGGTCATTGAGTCATCAGGTTGGATCGGACTATGCTGCTGTTACAGTTCGCCAAAAGGCGAGCGCCTTCCGTCCCGTTTCTGCTCGTCGATATGAGATTGCTTCGAGCCGGCAGTTGGACGATATCTAGGCGACAGCGCCATGGATCCAGCTGTCAAAGCCGAACGTGGCCAGCTGTTGGCTGCGTTTCATCAGCTGGTAACACCGCAAGGAATCTTCGCCCGGACATTCACATATGCAGCAATAGCCGGAACGTGTTGTTGCTCCGAGTGGTCAGCAATCGGAGATGGAAAGGGAGAGGATCAATGTGATTGCTATGAAAGTGAGAGGCCAAAGCCCAGCTTTACCCTGCCGGATTGCAAGTTATGAATAAGGCCTACTACGTCAGCCACATCAATGCCAACTATCCTTGGGAAACCAACGTTCAACAGCTTCCCTTAACGTGTATTGACTGCCTCCAGGTTGGGGGATTCTTCCTTCAGAATTCACCGTCGAGATGTTAAAGCCGTATTCCACATCATCAAAATACAGGACTCCATCACCTTTCTGAGACACAACAAACACGGTTTCGTCTCCATACATTTCAGACCTTCGGATCGTGGCTTTCCAAAATGGGACGCGGAACTGTTCAAAGATCCTCCTTTGTGTCTCATCCAACTCTGCATACTGGGCCCTAAACAAGTCGTCAAATTCCGAATCTGTAATAGGCTTCCCATCATCCATCATCGAAGAATAGAGGCTCCGGGGTGCTGACCTTTAAGGTTTTAAAGGTGAGTAGGTTGCCGATGATGTATTAGCGTTTCGTTGAGTTGGAGGTGACGCGGCCACCTTCTGCTCCAACGTCACATAGACCTTGTCCTCGAAGGTGTAGTAGCCGCCGTCGTCTTTGTCAGACGAAATACATGCGTGTGAGAAGATAATGGCACAGCCGAAGACATCTCCAAGGACCCACCAGGACCAGGTTCTCGTCAACGCCATGGTCTTTGGTTCATAGCCATCCTTAGTGATGACTACCTGGTGGTCTTCTTTTCGATTGAGAGAGACGGTTCCCGGCGCCAGCAAGTGGACACGATCATCGACGACGACCTGGGCATCGAGCGGCGTCGTGAAGATCGTGACGGACTGATGGTCACCATGCCACCAGGTACCGCAACCGGAAAGCGAGATAAGTCCTACGAGTAGGGCGATACTTCGGAATCGTCCCCGAGCAGTTCTGTGCGTCATAGCGATCCCTCCTCGCCTATAGGCTTCCTGCGGGGCATTCTTCCACTGACCAGCTTGTTCTTCTAGCGGATTCACAAATCTTGCAGGAGGGCTTCAAGGGCGATGATCGAGCTGGCAGGCTGTTGCAAACTATTGTGCGGTTTTGGTGCTACAGGATGTGAGGATCTCACTGACTTATGCAGAAACGCTTCCAGGGTGTTCAAAAAGGCCGTCCAGCAAGGCCGCAACGAGGCGCGCGGCGCGATGAAGAATGAGCGCCATGTCTGTGCGCGCCGGCGAGTCGGCAGTGTCTTGAGGCGAGGCATAACCCATTTCCACCCACCCATCGCCTATAGGAACAGCGTTTGCCCGAGCCGTACGTGGAACCTCTAAGCGATGCGAGAACGCCGCTGGCGGACTTTTTCAACAGCCTGTTAGATCTTCATGGCCTCGTTGACTTCGCGCAGGGTCGCACTGGCAACTGCAGCGGCTCGCTTGCTGCCGAGCTCCACGATCTCGTCGACGCGGGATGGTTCTTGTGTAAGCTTAGCACGTTTGTCCCAGATCGGCGTCAACTGTTCCACCATGCGATCCGCCACAAGTTTCTTGCAGTCGATACAGCCGATGGCGGCCGTCCGGCAGTCTGTATTGACCTGGTCGTGAATCGCCTGTGGGGAATAGATCTTATGGAATTCGTAGACGGGACAGAGATCCGGATTGCCGGGATCGGTCCGTCTCACACGGGCCGGGTCGGTGACCATGGTCTTAAGTTTTTGCCGGACGACCGGCTCGGTGTCTGACAGATTAATCGTATTGTTGTAACTTTTGCTCATTTTCCGGCCGTCGGTGCCGACCACCTTGGGAAACTTGGTCAGATGTTCCTTGGGTTCTGGAAACACCGATGTCTTATAGATGTCATTAAAGCGTCGCGCGAGTTCCCTCGTCACCTCCAGATGGGGAAGTTGATCTTTGCCCACCGGAACAAAATCGGGTTTGTACAAAAGGATGTCGGCGGCCTGCAGGACGGGATAACCGAGAAAGCCGTAGGTCGTGAGATCTTTCTCTTTGATCTCGTCTTGTTTCTCCTTGTACGTCGGGTTGCGTTCCAGCCACGAGACGGGAGCCAGCATCGAGAGCAGGAGGTGCAGGATGGCATGTTCTGGGATTCGAGACTGGATGAAGATGGTGGAACGTTCAGGATCGATGCCGCCGGCAAGCCAATCGATCAGCATTTCGCGCACGAAGGTACGAATGCGGCTGGTGTCCGCATAATTCGTCGACAACGCATGCCAATCGGCGACGAAGAAGTAGCAATCATACTGTTCCTGTAAGGCCTTCCAGTTTTCCAAGGCACCGAGATAGTTGCCGAGATGCATGAGGCCGCTGGGCTGCATGCCGCTGAGTACTCGTCTGCGTGGTGTGGTCATTCTGCCACTCCAGGACGGAGGCTGAGCGCTGTTGATAAGATCGTACCTGACAGCCCCTTGGCGAAGGTCCCGGTGATCGTGTGGATCACGCCGAGTTCTTTGTCGAACACGATGAGCCCCACCAAGATAAGCATGCCGTAAGGCTCCAATCGCGCTAATGCCAGAGCCGGTTTCGGTGGCAGCAGCGCCGTCAGGATCCGGCCGCCGTCCAGTGGTGGGATCGGAAGCAGATTAAACAGAGCGAGGAGCACGTTAATCATCACTGAATACAGCGCCATAATGGCGATTGGACGCAAAAACATGGTCGCAAAAAGGCCTGATGACGTGTCGGCCTCAGCGGTCTTACGGAGCGTCAGGGTTGGTTCGATCGTGAGGAGCACGGCTAAGAGCAAGGCACTCACGACGGCAAGCAGGAGATTCATTCCCGGGCCGGCCGCAGCCGTAAGTGCCATATCACGCCGAGGTCGGTACATGTTCCGAGGGTCGATCGGAACCGGCTTGGCCCAGCCGAACAGAAAGCTTCCTGGCAACATCAAACAGATCAGTGGAAGAATGACGGTGCCGAATGGATCGATATGGGCGAGCGGATTAATGGTGAGCCGTCCTCCCAGTTTGGCGGTCGAATCGCCGCATTTCTCCGCCATCCATCCATGCGCATATTCATGGAGGACCATTGCGAACAACAGGGGAAGCCCCATGTACGAGATCGTGTGCAGAATCTGAGAGAGAGAATTCATGAAGTGGTCAACTCTTGTTGCAGTCCGAATAACCTGTAGGATGTTCAAAAATGGCCTTCATCTCACCCGCCCAACCCGGCGCGCCGAGGCACGCCTCTCTAAGGGCAAGGCCGCAGGCAGGTCCGCGACGCGAAGAATAGTGAGCGTCACGTCTGCGGAGGGGCGCGAGTCGGTGAGCGCCCAGTGCCTTAGAGGCGAGGCGTACTTGGGGGACTTTTTCAACATCCTCCTAATCCAACTGCACAAACTTACCCTGTTTCACCCGCAGAAGAAAGAGTGGTCGGTGCAGGGTGCCGTCAGGTCCGAAACTAGCCGGTCCGGCCAGTGTCGGCAAGTTGCGCTGTGTCATGAGAAAGTCGTGGAGCGCTTCGCCGGAGGTGGCGCCGTGGCGGACCCCTTCGAGGATGGCTCTGGCTGCATCATATCCCTGCATAGCAAAAAGGGATGGGGGTGTTTGAAAACGCTTATAATATCGCTGAACGAACTCCTGCACGGCTGGATTCGGGCTGTCGACGAAAAAGCCGTCCACGAATGTTGCGCCGTCGACGGTCCGGTCGGCGGTGCGGGCGAAGTCCGGTGAGTTCCAACCGTTGGTGCCCAGCAGCGGGACTTTGATGTCATGATACGCCAGCTGTGCGGCGAGGAGGCCGATCTCGTGTGAACGACTGGGGATGAAGATCGCGTCAAACCCCGGTGTATAGAGCACACGCTTTTCGTTTCGGCCGAGGGGTTTGCCGGGCTGTCGTGGCAGGTCAACTGGAACTGCCAGCCCATACTTTTTCAAGTCTTCGGCTTTGAGCCGTTGGATCTGCGGGCCAAAATCCGTTTCCCCTTCCTTGAACGATTCAATGGAGATGATTTCCCCTTCCAGCCGACGCACTTCCTGTGCGAAAAGCCTGGCGAGTTCTCGCCCATAGACGGTGTCGGGATGGAGAATAGCAAACCGTCGATAACCCTGGTCCTTCGCTGCATAAGTCGCGATGCGTTCGGCCTGCATGGCATACGTCAACGATGTGCTGAAGAGGTAATTGCCCAACCGGCGAACATTGGGGAGTGTCGCCGCCGGTGTAATCAAGGGGACTCTAGTCTTTTGTGCCATTTCGGCCATGACCGGCAGATTTTTTGACAGCATAGGGCCGATGACGGCGAGGGGACGGTCGTCATGGAGCAACGTCGAGAGATCGTCCAAAAAACCCGGCCGATCGACATCGAGATCCTTCACGATCAATCCGACGGATGGGACTCCAGGCTGCTCACGAGCTCGTTCCACCGCCAACTGAATTCCTTCCAGGACATCATTGGCAAAGGTGGACACGTGTCCCGACAACGGAAGGACAGCCGCGATAAAATACTGGTTGGCCTTCAACCGCGATTTGATGAGTTCCAGCGATTCACTGGCCTTTGGGACGGAGGGATGCGCGGGAAACGCCGCGAGAAAATGTCGGGTTTCCCGTTCTGCCAAATGATCTTCGCCTCGTCCAATGTAGTAATCGATCAGTCGGAGAGACGCAAGATCGCCGGGATATGAACGGGGATACGCATCCCGCACTCGAATCAATCCTTTTTTGTCCAGCTTTTCTGTAATGAATTGACGAATCTGCTCTCGTGCCTCCGTCATCTGTGCGTCGGAGCTGCCTGCCATTCCCTCCAGCAAAGTATGGATGGCTCGGACATAGTCCTTCTTTTGAGCCAATGCCTCCGCAGTCAACTGCAGCGCCTCACGCTTGGTTGTGTCATCGGGTGCCGTTGTGCGAACTTGCGTCAGCAACGGCAACGCCAGGTCAATGTTCCCCATCGCGGCATGGATGCGGGCCAACATAAGTTTGCCCCGGTCTAC
This sequence comes from Nitrospira sp., assembly GCA_037445435.1. GTDB lineage: Bacteria > Nitrospirota > Nitrospiria > Nitrospirales > Nitrospiraceae > Nitrospira_D. The sequence goes on from JBBIKN010000052.1 coordinate 5,591, forward strand.
CAGGTCGGATTCAGGAAACTCCGCTTGAAGTTGGTTCAGGTAGCGCAGCGCTTCTCCATAGTCCTTCATCCCGTAGAGCGCGGCGCCCAACAGGAGGTAGGTGTCATCGAGGTGTTCAGGTGGCGGAGTGGTCGTCAAGAATCGACGCAGGATTGCGGCTGCGGATTCCGGGTCGCCTTTCTCGATCAGGTGTTTGGCCTGGTTCAAGACCGGTGGGTTTGGAGGGCCGACCTTTACAGGGTCTGCAGCCTCCGCCTCGCCCGATTGAGTCTGCATAAGCCCGACACCGAGCACCAGTGCTAAAAGGATGGCGACCATCAGGGACGGCCATGCAGAGATGGAGAAAGGGTTGTGAGCGTGGGCGAGCATTTCATTCGATCGGCGGCGAGCCGTAGGCAAACTAGTATCGGAAAGGGTGCGACCTGTCAAGGAGAGCTGCTGTGGCGCCATTATTCTGATTCATTGTACTGATGGTGGGAGTCGGCTATAGTTCGTCATCCGATGTCCATGGCTCAACCAACCGCACCACTGCTGGACCCTCTTCTTGATCGGTATCTCAGCGAGCTGCGGATAGAAGATGGACGGGCGACCAATACGCTAGAATCCTACCGGCGAGACCTCTTTCGTTTGCAACGATATTTGAAGCGGCATCAGCTGAACATAGGAGACTCCGTTCCGCCGCACATTATACGGTCGTTTCTTGCATCGCTCAAGCAGGAGGCCCTCTCGGCTTCATCGATTGCCCGCCAACTCTCGTCGATGCGAGGGTGGTATCGCTTTCTGATCCGGGAAAACCTCGTGAAGGCGAACCCTCTCCGTGACATGACGACGGTGCGTCGGTCGATCCGATTGCCGAAGACCTTGACGCATCAAGAAGTGACGGCGTTACTGGAGTTGCCTGCTCGCGATCGTGCCGAGGATCAACGCGACCGCGTGATGCTTGAATTGCTGTATGCGGCGGGTCTTCGTGTGTCGGAGCTTGTCGGGCTCAGTCTGTCGCAGATTGATGTGCATCTGGGCTGCGTACGAGTCATGGGGAAAGGTGCCAAGGAACGAGTCGTTCCGATCGGACAGACTGCGGCCAAGATGGTGGTTGATTACGTGGAGCATGTGAGACCGACTCTACTGAAAGGGCGATCGTCCAGGGCCCTGTTCATCAGTCGGCGAGGACGAGGGCTCACGCGGCAGGCCTTTTGGAAGTTGCTGCTGCGGCGAGCCCGACGCGCCGGTATTTCCAAGTCGATCTCGCCGCACATGTTGCGACATTCCTTTGCCACGCATCTGCTGGAGGGCGGAGCCGATCTACGAGCCGTTCAATCCATGTTGGGTCATGCAGATATCGCGACGACGCAAATCTATACGCATGTGGAAAGCAGCCGCTTAAGGGTCATCCATCGCCGATATTTTCCACGGCAGCTTGGGCGACGTCGGACACGCGCAGAACACTCGATAAAATAGTTAGGAATATTTACATTATAATGTCAGACGAACGGTATGCGAACCCGTTGACAAGGCAGCACGGACTTGATACCCTCCGCGGGGTTGCCAAGAAAATCGGGCGGATAGCTCAGTTGGAAGAGCGCTGCCCTTACAAGGCAGAGGTCACAGGTTCGATCCCTGTTCCGCCTACCATATCGGAGGCGGGTACACAGCCAGAGGATAGAGCCGTCGATACGATCACTCAGGTTCGGAACTTGACCGACAACCATAGATATAGTCTCGTCGTTCCGATCTTCCTCTATAGGTAGAGTTTCAAGGGGCCGTCGTTCAGCTTGGTTAGGACGCCAGATTGTCAATCTGGAGGTCGCGGGTTCAAATCCCGTCGGCCCCGCCATTTTCTTCAGAGTTTGGTACACTCCACGTTGCAAGAAACGATGAGCGCTGAGGGGAAAGAGTAGAGATTCGTATGTTTCAAACTGGCCCACTGGGAGTCATTCTGTCGCTCGGGATCGTGTCCAAAGTGGTTCTCGTGCTCCTGGTCTGCTTTTCCATCGCGTCCTGGGCCATCATCTTCTATAAATTGGCCGTGTTTCGCACCGCGGATAAAAAAGATCGTCATTTTATGACCCTGTTGCTGCGGGCCAGAGATGTGGAGGAAGTCACGCGACATGCACAACAGACGATCGGGAGTCCTTGTGCTAAGATTTTTCACGCTGTCATTCAACGAATCGGCTACATTCCCACCGAAGTAAATGAAAACGGATCCCTCGCGTATGATCGACATGTGATGGAGAAGACGGCGGCCCATCTTGCTCAAGGCCAAATCACCCGGTTGGAATCGTTTCTCCCGTTTCTTGCGACCACCGGAAATATCTGCCCCTTCGTGGGCCTCTTGGGAACGGTGATGGGCATCATCGACGCATTCCGGGAAATCGGCACACAAGGCACGGCCAGCATTGCGGCGGTGGCCCCCGGCGTTTCCGAAGCCTTGATCGCGACCGCAGCCGGGCTGTTCGCCGCGATTCCCGCCGTTGTCGCCTACAATTATTTCCTCGTCCGTATCAGGCGTGCGGCAATGCACATGGATTCAGTCGTGGTGGAGCTCCTGGCCTTGATTCCCGCCCAAGCGAGACCTGTCGATCCGGTTCCCGTTGGAGCGAAGGGATGATCTTTGAGACGAGACAACGTCGATTTTTGGCGGAGATCAACGTGATTCCGCTCGTGGACGTGGTGCTGGTGCTGCTGGTGATTTTTATGGTTACGGCACCGATGCTCTATCGAGGCATGGATATCAAGTTGCCGACTTCGGCGTCGAATACGATTAAGCCGGAGATCCGAGCGGTGCTGACCATCGAAAAGGATCAACGCTTGTACCTCGATAAAGATCAAGTAAGTGTTGCTCAGCTGGAGCGGAAGCTGCGTATGATGAAAGAAGAGCACGCCGATGTCTCTTTGTATTTACGCGCCGACCGCGACGTGCCATATGGAATTGTGGTTCAGGTGATGGATGGAGTCAAAAAAGCCGGGATCGAAAAACTCGGCATGGTGACTGATCCCACCGGACCCGAACGTGTGAGTGAGGGTACGCCATCCAAACACAACCAGTAGGATAAGGTCCACGGTGCAGGCTTGGGCGTCAGCCGGCATGGTCTCGGATGATGAATGGCGGGCGACACTGACTCGTCGCTTGGGCCTAGCCGTCGTCGTCTCTCTGGTCCTGCATATCGGCATACTGGTGATAGTGGGCTGGGTTCGGTTGCCGCGACATGGTGAACGGCCTCCGACGTCGATTGAGATTTCTCTCGCGAACCTGCCGACCCTTCCGGAGAAGGCCGTTGAACCTCAGAAAACTCAGCCGATTAAAAAAGAGGTAGAGCGGCCCAAGCCGATCCAGCAGACCAAGCCCATAGAGCAATCCAAGGCCAGTGAGCAACCCAGACCTGTTGAACCACCCAAACCCATTGAACAGCCCAAATCTACTCCTCCGTTGAAAGCGGAACCTGTGTCTCTTCCTCCGGCGACGGCTGCACCCGTTCCTCCTCCTCCGGCAAAATCCTCGAATGATCTCATGCGCGATATCATGAAAGACATTGAGTTGCCACCGGATGCCCCAAAGCGTGGTGATATCAGTCCGGAAGACAAGCCGAGGAAATCACCAATGATCAAGCTGCCGGATGTGCCGGTTATCACGGAAACCAAGGAACCAACGCAACGAAAGCTGGTCGCCTCTGCGCAGTCCTCTTCTTTGACCGAAGACGTGGCAAAAGAATTAGACGAGGAACTGAAGAGGATTAACAAGCTCGAGGTGCCCAAAGCAGCACCACCGGTGGAGGTCCCATCAAGACCTGTCCCGCAAGTTGAAGCAAAGGTGCCGAACGTGAAAGCGGTCGATACTGCGTTGAAAGTTCCTGGCATGGCTCCGGGATCCAGTGCGTATCTTGCGCTGGTGAGACAGCGAATCAGCAATGCATGGAGCGCCCCGCCGCTGGATCTGACCAGTCAAGCGTATGTCGTGATCATACAGTTCAGACTTCATAAGAACGGGTCCGTCACGGGTGTGGCGATCGAGCACTCTTCCGGGAACGAGTACTATGATTTAGCCGGAAAACGAGCCGTGCTCAATGCAAACCCATTGCCCGTGTTTCCGCCCGATATCACTGATCCATATTTCGATGCTCATTTCACTTTTACCGTCGGAGAGCCGCAAGGATAAACCATGACGTTTCGAGCTGTTGTGTGTGTCAGTCTCTGTATATCAATCGGCGTCGCTTGGATTATGGAATCCGGTGCCGCCGATGTCTTTCTTGAGGCCACCAGACCGGATTTTCAGAAGATCCCACTTGGAATCGCCGGCATTGAGAACCTCGGTGGATCAGAGTCACCCGAGGCGCGGGTGAAGCTAGGCACCCGCATCGAGGAAGTACTAAAGGCGGACGTGCGGCGCTCGCAGGTCTTTGCTCTTGTCGATTTGCCGAGTCTTGGCATCAAAGTCGGTCAGCTCGGCGCGGAGCCCGATCCTTCTTTTAAACAAGCCGCCGAGAATGGGGTGTCGGTGATTGTGTGGGGGAAAGCGGGAATCAAGAGTGGGAGTAAGGACGCCGACCTCAGCATGGATGGGTACGTGTATGATGTCGGTAGTAAGGAAGTCGTGGGGGGGAAACGATATGTCGGGTCGACATCGGTCGCCCGTCTCATGGCTCATCGTTTTGCGGATGAGTTGGTGTTTCGCTATACGGGAGAACCGGGAATCGCACGGACGAAGATCGCCTATGTCTCGGAATTGGGAACGGCTCGCGAGTTATTCGTGATGGATTACGATGGATACGACCCGCGCCAGTTGACGGCCGACGGGTTCTTGAACCTGATGCCTCGTTGGTCGCCGGATCGCCGGTTTTTGACCTTCACGACGTACCGCAATCGGAACACGCAGGATATCGACATGATTGAACTTGCCACGGGAAAACGTTGGACGCTCGTCTCGCAAGGAGGGTTGAACATCACTCCGGCGTTATCTCCCGATGGGAAGTGGCTGGCCTACGCATCAAGCCATGAAGGAAACGCCGAATTATACCGTATGGATACCAACACAAAGGCCGTTCAGCGACTGACCACGAATGCGGGGGGCGACTTATCTCCCTCCTGGTCCCCATCGGGGCGAGAGCTCGCATTCACGTCCGATCGAAACGGTGGACCACAAATCTTCCTCATGAGTGCTGATGGATCCAACGTACGTCGATTGACGTTTGATGGAGACTATAATGCGGCGCCGGCCTGGTCGCCTCGAGGAAATTGGATTGCCTACGTGTGCCGGACTCCTAAAAAAGAGTACAAACTCTGTCTGATCACCCCCGATGGTCAGAAACATTTGCAGTTAACGACGGGGCTGGGAGTGGATGATTCTCCGTCCTGGTCTCCAGATGGACGGCATCTCGTCTTTAGCTCGACGGTGGAGGGAAAGAGTCAGATCTACATGATCAATGCGGACGGGAAAGACCTCGAGCGCATTACGTTTACCGGCACTCATAATAGCGCACCGTCCTGGTCCCCGGCCTCGTAAATTTCCAGGAAGGCGTTGACGGCAATCGTCCTACGCTGTAAGAAGAAAAAGGACGATATTTCACAGGAGGGAAGGAATCCAATGAAAAAGTTACCAGCCAGCTACTTGCCGTTGATTCTTAGTATCATCGTACTGGGAATTCCAGCGTGCTCGAAGAAGGCGGTCCGATCGGGAGGAGATCTCCAGGCGTTACAAGAAGAGATGGCCAAGGGCGGGACGGCCAAAGACAGGTCAAGTTCAAGCTTTCCCGATACGTCGTTCTCCGGAGGCGAAGATTCGAATGGCCTGCGAGGATTGGATCGCAACCCTTCAGAAGAACGGCTGGGCGGAAATGGCGGCAACGCAGGAGGTCCAGGAGGTACCGGTCACGGCAATGCCGTGATCGCCAAAGGAGACTCCGGGGCGGCCGCTCGCCAGTTGGCTGAAATTCGTGCTGAGCAGGTGGCGTCGGTGGCGGCCGGACTGCGTGACGTCTTTTTCGCGTACGATAGTTTTACGATCACCGATGAAGGGCGCCACGCCCTTTCCCTCAATGCGGAATGGGCCAGGTTGAATCCGAATGTGCAGCTGAAAATCGAAGGACATTGTGACGAGCGGGGAACGTCAGCTTATAATCTGGTGCTGGGTGAGAAGCGTGCGAAAGCCGTGCGGAATTATCTCGTCGAACTGGGAGTGGCTCCCACCCATTTGTCGGTCGTCTCCTACGGCAAAGAACGGCCGTTCTGCATGGAGCATACGGAATCGTGTTACTCACAGAATCGCCGTGGCCATCTCGTCGTCAAGACGGGGAAGTAGTGCGTCGGTAATACGTGTTCCTGAACGTGCCCTGACTAATTGTTTTGCAGGCGGTTGTTTGGAATTCCCGACATGATGTCTCAGTTACGAACGACGCACGGTATGCTCCTCGGCATCGCTGTCGGGGGGCTCCTTCTGCCTGGGTGTGTCGCGCAGCAGGCAGAGCTGAAAAAGGCCGAAAAAGATCTTCAGCAACAGCTGTCCCAGACCAGAGCGAGGCAGAGCCAGGAGATTTCAACGTTACGCGAGCATGAATTGCCGCAGTTGCGAGGAGAATTGGAAAAGGCCCTGCACCAGGCACGAGAGCTCCAGAACAAACAGGACGATTTTAAGCATCGATCGGCCCAGTTGGAGCAGCAGACGAAGAAGTTGGAACAACTGGCAACGAAGCTTGAAACCGACAGCAATACACGCTACTTGTGGATGCAAAAAAGCTTCGAGACGCAGGACGCGAAGGTATCGGCACGGCTCGACGAGCTCTCGAAGGCCATGGAGGCTCTAAAAAAAGAGGTCATTGACGTCGTCCAGCGCACGAACGAGGGGTTGGCAAAACGCGTCGATGTCAAGCTGGACGGGCACCAAAAGGAGTTGACGGAGCACCAGAATAAGATCGAGCAACTCTCTCAAAAGTTCGTTCAATTCAATCAGGCGCTGACGGGGTTTCGGGATGCCCTGACCGGTCTGAATGATCGGGTGGGTGAGCAAGAGCAAGCCGCGAAGCACCTCAGCGCGAGGCTCGATGCTGATTCGAAAACGACCGCGACGCATGCTGAAGATGTGAACCGAAGCGTGGTGTCCATCACCAAAGCGCTTGAAGCGGTCGGGAAAAAAGTCACGGCACGTCTTGACGAGCAGGATAACCGAATCGATGCCTTGGCGAAAACTCTTGAGCAGGTATCGAATAGGTCCACTTCGATCCCACAGACTCACAAGTCTGCGCAACACTCCGCGCCGGGGCAGAACGAGGCCGGACCGGAGGGCGGGGAAACGTCAAAGTCATCTGCTGGGCAGGAGGCTACGGGAAGTGCGACGACGATCGTTCCTCCCCAAGAAGCATCGAAATTTGAACCGGCTCAGGCAAGCCCCGATCCACCGGATCGAGTTCGCTATGAGCGGGTGTTAAGCATGTTTCGGGACGGGGATTTCGAAGGCGCTCGGCAAGGCTTTGCAGGATTTCTCGAGGACTATCCAAACTCCAACCTTGCCCCGAACGCGCGATTTTGGCTGGGAGAATCGTACTTCAGCAAGAAAGAGTTTCAAAGAGCGATCGACGCGTACGATAAAGTGGAGATCGACTATCCGGGCAGTGAAAAGGTACCTGCCGCCATCTTAAAGAAAGGGTATGCGTATCTGGCTCTCAAGGATAAAAAGCGAGCGTCGTCCGCCTTTAAGCAGGTCGTCACGCTCTATCCGAAAACGGCTGAGGCAGGAAAAGCGTCGGACAAACTTGCGCAACTCAAGGAGGTACGGTAACAACATGCGTGTCCGTCCATTTGTGTCCGGTTCTGTCGCATGGGGATTGTTGGTGTCGACGGTCGCACTCGTTGGGTGTGCCCGGCATGCCGATTTTCTGGAAATACGCAGTCAGCTCTCAACCATCTCGCGAACGCAAGAGCAAGATCACCAACGGGTAGATGCCGCGATGCGCCGATTGGAAGCCGTAGAGAGGATCAAGGATACGGATCCGGCGAAATCGCGGTTCGATGACCTGTCGACACGCTTTCAAAAACTTGAAAGCCGATTGGCCAAGTTGGAAGAGACGGTCAGCCAGGTCTCGACCAAGTTGGAGTCCACGACTGAATCTCGTGCATCCAAGTCCGTCAAACAGACGCCATTTACGGAACCGACGGTGACGGTGTCCGGGATTACACCGACGTCCGCCTTCAATCTGGCCTATAATGATTATCTCAGTGGAAAATACGAGCTTGCGGTCGCAGGGTTCCAACGATTCATCAAAGATTTTCCCGGGACGTCTCTGACTCCCAACGCCCACTATTGGTTGGGGGAGTCGTATTACAACCTAAAAGACTATGGGCGGGCCATCCAAACGTTAGACTCTCTCGTGGCGGAATATCCAGGGAACGAAAAGGTTCCTGCGGCGCTGTACAAGCTTGGGTTGGCGACAGCCGAGACCGGCGATCTCGGCAAGTCGAGAAAGAATCTGAAGCGCGTCCTTGAAGAATTCCCTTTATCGGACGAATCGAAGTTGGCCAAGAATAAGCTGGCCGAAATCCGATGATCGTCGCCGCAGCGCGACGTCCCGCCTTGTCACTGTCTCCATTACTCATGAGGAGCATCGTGCCGTGCTGAAAACTGACGGCAACGGCAAGATCTGTATTCTTCCGGAAGAGGTCATCAGTCGCATTGCTGCGGGAGAGGTGGTCGAACGCCCGGCGGCGGTTGTCAAGGAGCTTCTTGAAAACAGCATCGATGCGGGGAGTCGATCAGTCACGATCGATGTGAAGGGTGGGGGTCTTGTCTTGATCCGGGTGACCGATGACGGGGAAGGTATGAGTCGGGACGATGCTCCACGCGCTTTTGAGCGGCATGCCACGAGCAAGCTCCGGTCCGATCTGGATCTCTGGTCCATCCAAACGATGGGTTTTCGGGGTGAAGCGTTGCCCAGCATCGCCGCCGTGGCTCATGTTCGGCTGATGACGGCGACTCGTTTCGCCGAAGTGGGGACCGAATTGGAAGTTGTCGGCGGAACAATCGGGAGAATCACCGAAGCTCCTCCGATCACAGGAACACGAATCGAAGTTACGGAGCTGTTTGGCAATCAGCCGGCCAGGAAGAAGTTCCTCAAGTCGCCCCTCACGGAATTCTCGCATATCAGCCGAGTCGTACAACAGATCTCGCTTGCCTGGCCGTCCATCCATTTCCGCTTGACGCATAACGCCGAGGAGATCTTCAATTACCCGTCCGCTCCATCAGATGAGGATCGGATCGTCCAGGTGTATCGACGCACCTTTCTGGACCACAGTCTCCGGATTAAGGCTTCGGTTCCCGGGGCCCATGTCAGCGGGTACATCATAGACGCGATCCATGCAAAGCCCGCTCGCACACCGCAAGAGTTGTTTGTAAACCGCCGTCCTGTCCGCAACGCCGCGGTGTCTCATGCCGTCGGGGAAGGGTATGGGTCATTCCTTGCCAAGGGAAGTCAACCGCGATTCGTGCTGTTTCTCAAAGTTGATCCCGACCGTCTCGATGTCAATGTCCATCCGACCAAACGGGAAGTGAGATTCTCTGACACCGAATTGATTCACCAGCTTGTACGACATGCGGTTCGTCAAGCCTTGAGTGGTGGAAAAACGGATACGCCGGGGAAGACGCCATTCAACGAGTCTGCCGTGCGACGAACCTTGGCTTCCATCGTGACAACGCTTCCCACGGTCACATCCGTTGAGGCGGAATCGACGATCCTGCCGCCCAGCTTCGAAACTCAGTTGCCGTTGGTGAGTGAATCGGCAGAGCCCTATGTTCAAGGACCTTCGGCTGAGGTGATCGCGCTGGGGCAGATCAATCGGACGTTCCTCATCGCTCAAGTCGCAGACGATTTGACGGTGATCGATCAACACACGGCCCATGAGCGGGTCCTGTTTGAGCGACTATATCGCGCCTGGACGGCACGCGGCCTCCAGGTCCAGCCTTTGCTGATTCCAGACCCCGTGGAATTGTCACCGCATCAGACGGCATTGCTTCAGCGCTACCACCATGATTTGGAGCAATTGGGGCTGGAAATTGAACCATTTGGTTCTTCGACCATCTTGATCAGAGCGATTCCGGTCGGTCTCGGCAAGATCGATTCGACGACATTTTTGCAGGACCTCCTGGATGATCTCGCGCAGTGGGACAGTGTCTCTAGTCTGGAGGCACGAGTGCGGTCGGTTCTGGCATCGTTGGCCTGCCACGGCGCGGTTCGGGCCGGTCGTTCGATGAAGCCCGAAGAAATCAAGGCGCTGGTTGAGGAATGGCGCGCCGAAGGGGAGATCACGACCTGTCCGCACGGGCGGAGAACGTCGTTTCGACTCAGCATCACCGACCTGGAGAAAATGTTCGGACGAGCCGGTTGGTAGCCGATGATTCTGACCACGACTAGAACCTATCTCAAAATCGATTTTCGATGAGGAAGCCAGGTTGACTACGGGCATCAGCTGCGAGCAGCATGCAGAATCATTGGAAATAACGCCGATCGTTGATGCCGTGACGCTCAAAGGAAACCGATAGCGTCTCGCTTTCCAATTTTGAGATAGGTACTAGAGATATGGGATGGAGAGTTTTGATCACGACGGATAGATGTCTCATCGTTTCGGCAACGTTTCCGTGAACATGCGATCAGATCTATGGCTTCACCACCGTCCGTTAGTCGTGCTTCTCGGTCCGACGGCTGTCGGCAAAAGTCGGATTGCGACACACGTGGCCAAGCACTTCGATACGGATGTGCTGGCGGCGGATTCCCGTCAAGTGTATCGCGGGATGGACATTGGAACGGATAAACCGACCGCCGAGGAGCGTCGGCGGGTACCGCACAGACTGATCGATTTGGTCGATCCCGGCGAAACCTTCAACGCCGGTTGGTATCGGCGGGTTGCGCTCGTCGAAATCGAACGTTTGTACAGTGAAGGGCGGCTGCCCTTCATTGTGGGTGGAACAGGGTTGTATATCCGAACCTTGGTGAGAGGGTTATGTCCGGCCCCCCAGGCCGACCCGCATGTGAGGGCAGGCCTGAAGAAATTGAAAGACGAACGAGGGCGTGAAGGTCTCTATGCCGAGCTGATGCGCGTTGACCCCGAAACGGCAGCGCGGTTGCATCCGAACGATGAATCCAAGGTCACGCGCGCGATAGAAGTCTATCGGCTGTCGGGGCGGCCACTGTCGGCCGTGCAGGCCGAACATGGGTTTCACGAGACGCCGTTTTCCGCGCTGCTCATCGGCCTTGAGCGAAGGAAAGACATCCTGTATCGAAGGATCGAAGAACGAATCGATTGGCAGCTGACTCATGGAATGGTAGAAGAGACTCGCTCCTTGCTTGGCCAGGGATACGGACGCGAGCTCGGTTCGATGAAAGGTCTCGGCTATCGCCAGGTCGGCGCCTATTTGGCGAAGGAGTGCGATTATGACGAGATGGTGCGTCGGTTCAAGCGCGACACGAGGCGTTTTGCCAAGCGGCAGATGACGTGGTTTCGAAGTGAAGCGGAAGTGAAGTGGCTGTCGATCGAGGACAACGAGCCGTATGAGCGAACGGCGGAACGAGTGATCGCACGTATCGAACAATTTGTGAGCGTCATTGGGCAACGGAAACAACTTGCTACAATGCTGCACGTCTCTTAGCAGGATGCTGGACAGGTCCGCTGGGCGCGCAGGGTTAGGCGGGTGACATCAGCAGCTTTTTTGAGCATCCTGAAGGGACCTGGCGGTAACACCGTACGGAATGCCCACCGTATTGTTGGCACCACCCGAGTTTTCTGCAGTCTCTTAGGAAAAGGATCTGTATGAGGCGAAAAAGACAGAATGAGAGTGTGACGGTCGGGGTGATCGGAGGAAGCGGGCTCTATGATATCGAAGGGCTTACCTCCACCCGATCTATTCGAGTGCGGACGCCATTCGGGTCTCCTTCCGATGTAATCACCGTGGGCTCGCTTGCAGGAATTCGAGTCGCCTTTCTTTCACGGCATGGGCGGGGACACTTATTGAATCCGAGCGGGATCAACTACCGCGCGAACATTTTCGCACTGAAGTCCCTGGGGGTGTCGCATGTGATTTCGGTCAGCGCGGTAGGCAGCATGAAGGAATCGATTCAGCCGGGTGACGTCGTTGTGCCGGATCAGTTCATCGACCTCACGAAGCGGCGTGTCTCGACCTTTTTCGACAATGGAGTCGTGGCGCATGTGGCCTTCGGTCAGCCGGTGTGTGTCGAGTTGGGACGGGCGCTTCTGTCGGCTGGAGAAAAGGTCGGTGCCAAGGTCCATCACAGCGGGACCTATCTCTGCATGGAGGGGCCGCAGTTTTCGACGAAAGCGGAGTCGCGGCTCTATCGCCAATGGGGTGTCGATGTGATCGGCATGACCAATATGCCGGAAGCCAAACTGGCTCGTGAGGCGGAGCTCTGTTACGCGACCTTGGCGCTGGTGACGGATTATGACTGTTGGCATGAGACGGAAGAGTCGGTCACGGTGGAGGGGGTATTGGCCACTCTGCATCGGAATGTGGCGCTGGCCAAACAAATACTTCGTGCGGTGGTGCCGTCGTTTGCCAAGCCGATAGACTGCTCCTGTCATCGGGCCTTGGACAATGCCATTTTGACGGCGCCGAACCGGATTCCACCCGCTGTTCGGAAGAAGCTTGCCCTGCTCATTGACCGTGCTCTGGCGCCAAAGAAAGGAGATCGGTAGTCATGGGGAAACTGTTAGTTGTGGGATCGGTCGCACTCGATACCGTCAAGACCCCGTTCGGCGAGGGAACTGAGATTCTTGGAGGGTCGGCCACGTATTTCTCTACGGCGGCCAGCTTCTTTACCTCGGTCGCGCTCATTGCCGTGGTGGGAGAGGATTTTCCCCAACAGCATATTGCATTCCTGAAAACCCGCGGGATCGATCTCACGGGTCTTGAGCGGCGCCCAGGCGCAACCTTTCGCTGGAAGGGGGAATACACGCACCAGCTGAACGAAGCCCATACGTTGGATACGCAGCTCAACGTATTCGAAACGTTTCGTCCTCAGATTCCGGAAGCCTATCGTGCGCCGGACGTGCTGTTTCTCGGGAACATTCACCCGGAGCTTCAGCTCGATGTACTGCACAAAGTGAAACGTCCTGCGTTGGTGGCCTGCGACACGATGAATTTCTGGATCAATGGCCAGCGTGACGCACTGTGGAAGGTATTGGAGAAGGTGGACATTCTGATCATCAACGACGGGGAGGCGCGCGCACTGGGACAAGACCCCAATCTGGTGAAAGTGGCGAAACTCGTGCTTTCACGAGGGCCCAAACATCTCATCGTGAAGCGGGGCGAGTATGGTGTGCTGATGTTCAATGAGAAGCAGATTTTCGGCGCCCCGGCATTCCCGCTCGAGGACGTTCGCGATCCGACGGGCGCCGGCGATACCTTTGCCGGCGGATTTCTGGGCTACTTGGCCGCGACAGGAAACCGGTCCCCGGAGGCCATGAGACAAGCCATCATCTTTGGGAGCGTCATGGCGTCATTTACCGTAGAATCCTTTAGTCTTGACCGATTGCGCATCCTAGATTACAAAGAGATTCAGGCTCGGTTCGCCGAGTTTAAGCGGCTCACGCACTTTGAGGACGTTCAATGAGTACACGCAATCGGTTTCAGCGGCGGCGAGCATATTGCCCCTTGGTGTATGTAGGACTCATCAGTATGTTGGGAGCCTGTGCGACCGACAAAGACGTGATGCAAAAATCGCAAGGCTATTATCAAGAGGGAGTCGCCAGCCTCCCAGGGGATCGCCAAAAGGCGTTCGTCTCATTTCAGAAGGCCGTTCAGTTGAATCCGGCCAATAAGGAAGCGCGGTACGCACTGGGACATATCTACGCGCAGCAGGGCAAATTATCCCACGCGGAAGAACAATTCCGCTCAGCGATCACGATCGATGAAAACTACTCCGAAGCCCATACGTATCTTGGACAAGTGTTGGCCAATCAGGATCGGTGGGACGAGGCGATCCAATCCTATCGGCAGGCCTTGGCGAATCCTCTCTATCCGACGCCGGACCTCGCTCGGTTCCATCTCGGTCGTGCACTGGCACACCAGGGTGATCTGCAAGGCTCGATGGAGGCCTTGGAGGATGCGGCGTCGGCAAGTCCTCCCAGTGTTCCGCCGGCCATGACTCACCTTGAGCTGGGTCGGGTGTACTATAAATTAGGCTATACGACCAGAGCCCGGGAGGTTCTGAAGAAAGTGGCAACCTTGGATAAAGGGGGAGAGCTGGCGACAGCAGCAGCGGAACTCTTGACACGATTGAAGTAGGAGATCTATGGAGTCGGTCGGCGAATTCTTCAAGCAAGTTCGAGAGACCAAAGGGTTGACCGTTGACGAGGTGGCGTCGAAAACTCGCATTCGCACAGATTTCGTCAGGGCGCTCGAGGACGGGAATTTCGCCAAGTTGCCCGACCAAGTTTTCGCCAAGGGGTTTGTGCGCTCCTATGCCCGATCGCTGGGCTTGGATGAGGAAGATGCGATTCATCGCTTTATCCAGTCGGCCGGCTCCTTTTACGAGAAGCAAGACGAGCGCGAACGACTCAAGGTGCGACAGATTGAAGAAGATCGGAAGCGGCAGTCCAATCGGAAAGCGGTGACGATTGCCATCGGGATCTCCGTACTGACACTGATTTTTCTCCTCAGTCGAGAGCAATCATCAGTGTTTCGGCGGGGGGCTCCCGAGCAAGGACCGACGACGAAACGCACGACACAAACGGCGAAAGAGGTGCCTGCCTCGACGGTCCGTGAGCCTGAACGGACGGCAGAGGTGTCGAAACCGACCGATTCGCCTGCCGGAGCGGCAAAGACTATGACGGATGCTCCACCGCGACAAGAAGCGGTCACGCCTATCGGCACAGTTTCGAAATCAGAGTCAGAACCGATTTCCTCGTCGTCGCCCTCCCCCGTCAGCGACGGTCCTCTGGCTGGAATTTCGCTGAATGCCATAGAGAATCGTAGCGATGGACAGCTTGTACTGGATTTGGAAGCGACGGAGTTGAGCTGGGTCGTGGTGCAGATCGACAACGGGAGCCCTCAGGAGTCGCTCCTGCGGCCTGGCGACAAGGCCCATTGGACGGGACAGGATCAATTCATCTTGACCCTTGGAAACGCCGGCGGAGTCAAGGCGGAATTAAACGGCAAACCTCAAAAGCCCTTCGGACCGAGCGGCAAAGTTGCCCGCGACATTGTCCTGAAGCGATAGCACAGCTCACCGATTCGTTCATTCCTGTTTTCAGTCAAGCTCATTCAACATCGCGGTCAATGAGGCGTGGATGGTGTCGGTGGGGCGCAAAGGTGTCACGAAGTCGCTGGAATGATGGAATGAGTTTTGGTGAACCACATAAGTGCAGACATTTTCTTGCCTCCTTTCGAGTCGATATTGGCATGAGGTTTGATCTTCTTTATGGGAAGAAGATTGAGATGAGTGCGAGAAGGGTTGATGGCGATGGGGATGCTTTCTTGACAGGAATTCGAGGGCATTGGTATAGTTCGTGCGTTTTACCTGGCCCTTGAAAATCATGAAGACGAGTCGGTGGCCTGGGGTATCAGTCAGGCTCAGTGAGTTCAACACAAAGGAGGACGTGTGATGGGGTACCTGTCCAAGTTCTTGGGAATTAGTGCAGCAATCATATTTCTCTCGGTCTCAGTGGTTGGGGCTGAGGAAAAAGATCCGTTGAAGCCTCGCGTTCCGCCTGATCAAGCTGCGGACGCAAAAGCTCTGAAGAATCCGGTGGCTTCCACTCCGGAAAGTATCGCCAAGGGCAAGGCGCTCTATGAGGGGAAAGGCACCTGCTTCAATTGTCATGGCAAGAACGGGGATGGTCAGGGCGAAGCCGGGAAGATCCTGAATCCAAGCCCGCGGGATTTCACCAACTGCAAATTCCACAAGAAACGGAAAGATGGCGAACTCTTCTGGGTCATCAAGAATGGCAGCCCCGGAACGGGGATGGTTTCCTTAATTCCTGCCGCGATCACGGAGGAAGAAGCCTGGGCCATCATCAACTATGAGCGGAGCTTCTGCAAGGCCGAGTAGTTGCTCAGGACGCGTTTAGTTCTAGTGAGTCCAAGTACAAGTAAGGGTGGGGAGACAGCTCTCCACCCTCTTTTTTGGCTGTCAGCCCATAAGAAACGGCTCCTTCTATCCAATCCCCCTCCGCGTTCTTGTCAGCTTGGATAACCCCACATATTCTTTCCATAATCTAAGAAAATTGGGCTTGGGTGCCTGCATTGATCCCCTCCCCCAGTCGGGGGGATCGTGCCGATTAGCGTTTGAACCCGGATTCCGCAGTAGAGGCGACCGCCTCAAACGCAGTGTCAGAAATGCCTTATGAGTCAATGTCTTCGCCTATCCATTGTGAACTGCGCCGCAGTTGAAGATGGTGAATGGTGTCCTGTGTAGTACGACAGGTCTTTCTTTGGATGTTCCGTAACTTGTGAATGTCCATTCAATTTCAACTGCGGAATCCGGGTTAAGTAGGTGTTTTGGGGATTGCGCCTTGTATGCAAAAAAGGGTACAGTCCGCGGGACA
>JBBIKN010000053.1:0-21898 GCA_037445435.1 Nitrospira sp.
CTAGCTTCCTTCTTTCAAAATTTGGGCTGATTAACAAAGGCCCTCACCACCGTTCCCATTCCGACACCATTTCCATTCATGTTTTTCGCCGACAGCTTTGTATTCGTATTGGGGACTAGGTCGGAAGTTCTTGACGCACATGCACACTGTGCTACACCTACATCATGTGATCTGGATAGACGAAGCAGCACGAGCGGTGGAACCACCAAAAAACAAGCTGCTGTTTCTACCAAAAATCCGTAATAACAATAGACCAAACTGACATCTATTAAAGCAGTCGCACATGAATAGTTCGGTCACAGACGTTTTGTCATTCAGGCTTCAATTTTTGATATTTACTCTCCTCGTATCGTTCGGCTTACTTACTGGCTGCTACTCTAGCCGATGGGAAAAGTTCGACGAGACAATGAAATCTCAAATTGGAACTAAGAATAGAGACCACTACATTGTTCAGTGGGGCCCGCCCTCCAAACGAGCTACCCTCGATAACGGAGGAGAAGTTCTAACCTGGGAATGGCAGGGACACGTACACAATGAACATGGAGGGCATTCCCAGGGGTGGCAAAAGACTCTCATATTCTCCCCGAACGGTTTGCTCAAAGACTATAAATGGGATTATTGGGGAATGCCCCTGGTTGATCTGTCACGATAGATTCCTTCGCTGTCATTCTTGGCGTTATCCATACGTAATAAAGCAACGGCCAAGTGAGGAAAGGCCCTTGAAAGGAATCTCGCAGCTTTCAGAAACAATACGCGCATATACATATGAATGGAATACGGGAATGTATGCGCAACAATACAAGAGCAAACCCGATGAATGGAATGAGATCTGCGCAGCAATGGACGTTCTTGATGATACTTGCATGGCGCTAGAGAATTATGAACGCTGTGGCCTCGGAAGCGATAATGGCGAACAATACATTCGCCTGTATGGATTCCTTCAAGGAATATTTCTACAGCAAGATTCGATTCGACGGCTATATAAGGCTTTCACTGAGAATCAGCTGGATCCACCGTCCGATTCCGCCTGGGCAGCAATACGAGACTTAAGAAACTTGACGGTTGGCCATCCTATTGAAAGAACAACCAGTCAAGGCGTGCGGCGCTGTTTTATTTCCAGAGTTACGATAAATAGTCATGGATTCCAACTAAGAGTCTGGGATAAGGAGAAGAATGTTGCCGAAATCGAAACAGTCGATTTGAGATCCCTATACGAGCGGTACAAGTCCGAGAGCGTCACGTATCTTAAGGATATTTGCCAAGCATTGACGACAAGGTGGAGCACCCTTAATGGCTTGGATACATTGATTGCCCAGTAATGCGATGTTTTATTTCCCTTTTTGCCGACCCTTTCTTGACTTTGGTTTGAGCTTCTGTGCACGAGCGCTTGCCCCCTGGAAAAACCCAGCAATTTCCGTCCAAAGCTCCGGCATATCCAGAGCGCTAGCCATTCCACGGACCTCTCTGCGAATTCGTTTAACGTCCAGCTTCGGATTGGAAGTCACGATCACGCGGATATCCTGAAGGTCCTGAGGACGGTGTGCAATAGCCTTCATAACAATCAGATCTTCAGGAGCTACAACAGGAACAAGAAGATCATCGATCCTGACGCATGTCGCATGCTCAACCGCATATCGTTCGAACGGCAATTTTCCGATCGCGATATCGACGCTGACACCGCTTTCAGAATGCTCCAGGAGAAGGACTGCGTTCCGCTGCGCGAATGCGATCGCGTCCGATATTCGTGGATGCAAGCCCTCTGCTGCCGCTAACTGGACGAAGCGATCCAGATGCCGTTCATCCACCAAAACCGCCGCATCGACGTCTTCTGTCGCCCTTGCTTGTCCGTGGATACTCGCAGCGACCCCCCCGATGATCATGCCGGGGACATCGGACGATTGGAAAAGATTACAGAGGGCGCGAATGGCAGGAGCGAGGGAAGCGAAGGAGGATGAATTTACCGGGTCGTGGTCTTTAGCTGTAGCCACCGACGTCTGACCTCTCGTTCAGACTTTTGCTTGAGCGCTTTCATCCGTGGGAGAAGGCCTAACCCAGCGGCGATTCGATAGGCTGCGTCCATTTTTCTAAATTTTATTTCTGGCGGAGTATGCCGTAACTCATCAGCGATGACTTGGTTCACCCTGCGCCAGCGGTCTCGATAGGCTTTCGCTTCTTTCTTTGTCATTTCACCGCCGCTTTCGCTGACTTCCCCGCTTGCAGATACTTATCAATCCCTACGGCCATTTTGCGCCCTTCGGCGATGGCCCAGACGATGAGAGAGGCGCCGCGTTTGGTGTCGCCGCCGGCGAAGACACCATCGAGATTGGTCATAAAGTTGTCATCGACCGCCACGGCGCCGCGCGCGTCATACTTCACGCCCAGGTCGTCGAGTAGACCATTCTTGACAGGACCAGTGAAGCCCATCGCGAGCAGCACGAGATCGACGTTCATCTCGAACTCGGTGTTGGGAATGGGGGTGAACTTGCCGTTGCCAAATTCCACCCGATGCGCATGCAGTTTCGTGACATGGCCATCGTGGCCGGTAAACTTCGTGGTGGACACACTCCATTGCCGATCACAGCCTTCTTCATGGGCATGCGACGTGCGCAACTGCATCGGCCAGAGCGGCCAGGGCGTCGATTCGGCCCGCTGCGGCGGCGGTTCCGGCAGCAATTCAAATTGATGCGCTTCAACACAGCCCTGGCGGTGCGCGGTGCCGAGACAGTCGGACCCCGTGTCGCCCCCGCCGATGATGACGACCCGCTTTCCCTTCGCCGTAATCGGTTCGTCGTTGAACGGAATGCCGGCCGTGCGTTTGTTCTGCTGGGTGAGGTATTCCATGGCAAGATGCACGCCCTTCAGCTCGCGTCCCGGAACCGGCAGCTCGCGCGCCTGTTCGGCCCCCATCGTGAGGCCCACCGCGTCGAACTGTCGGCGCAGCTGTTCGCCGGAAATGTCCTTGCCGACCGCGACACCGGTTTGGAATTTCACCCCTTCGACCTTCATCTGTTCGAGACGGCGGTCGATCACCCACTTCTCCATCTTGAAGTCGGGAATACCGTAGCGAAGCAAGCCACCGATGCGATCGGCCTTTTCGAACACCGTCACTTCATGGCCCGCCCGAGCCAGCTGCTGTGCGGCCGCAAGGCCGGCCGGACCGGAACCGACGATCGCCACGGTCTTACCGGTTTTCACGACCGGCAGGATTGGGGTCACGAAACCTTCGTTGAACCCACGGTCGATGATGTTCCATTCAATGATACGGATGGAGACGGGGTCATCGTTGATACCGAGGACACAGGCACCTTCGCAGGGAGCCGGACAGAGTCGCCCGGTGAACTCGGGGAAATTATTCGTCGTGTGTAAGGCTTTCAGTGCATCCTTCCAGCGGCCGCGATAAACAAGATCGTTCCATTCCGGAATCAGATTAATGACGGGACACCCGGTGTGGCCCTGACAAAACGGCACCCCACAATCCATGCAACGTGCGCCCTGGATCTTCAGCTTATCTTCGGAGATCGGCTCGTACATTTCCTTCCAATCGAGCACGCGCAACTCGACTGGTTTGCGCTTCGGGCCCTCACGGGCGTATTTCATGAAACCCTTTGGATCACCCATTTTTACCGCTCGGGGTTACGGTTGAGGTTAAGGCCGAGTAAAAAATCTTTTTCGCCCTTCCTTAACCTACGCCTCAACCTATAAACCATTTCCTAATGGACCGCGCTCGCTTTGCGCTTCCGTTCTTCGAGGACTCGTTTGTAATCGACCGGCATGACCTTTACAAAATTCGGCAAGGTGGCCTCGAACGCATCCAACACCTGCTTAGCCTTACGACTGCCCGTGTACATAAAGTGCTTGGTGATCAAACCGTGGAGCAGCTGCTTGTCTTCTTTCGTTGTCACCGGCTCCAGTTCGACCATCCCCGTGTTGCAACGGCTCTGGAAGGTCCCATTATCGTCAAGGACGAACGCCACTCCCCCGGACATGCCGGCCGCAAAGTTGCGGCCTGTCCTGCCAAGCACTACGACCACACCACCGGTCATGTACTCGCACCCGTGATCACCTGTTCCTTCGACGACGGCCTGCGCGCCGCTGTTTCGAACGGCAAATCGCTCACCCGCCATCCCGTAGAAATAGGCCTCACCTTGCGTCGCACCGTAGAGCGAGGTATTGCCGATCAAAATCGTTTCTTCCGGATTGTACAGGATGTGTTTCGGCGGGAAGACGATGATCTTACCGCCGGACAACCCTTTGCCGATATAGTCGTTGGACTCCCCTTCCAGAGTCAGCGTGATGCCTTTCGCAAGGAAGGCTCCGAAGGATTGACCCGCCGAGCCGACAAACTTGATCGAGATCGTGTCTTCCGGCAACCCGTCCGGCCCGTACTTCTTCGCAATCTTACTCGAGAGCATCGTGCCGGTCGTTCGATTGATGTTCCTGATCGGAAGATCGAGTTTGACCTGTTCCCCCTTGTCGATCGCGTCCTTGCAGAGCTCAACGAGCTTGTTGTCGAGAATGTCGGCCAGACCATGGTCTTGCTTCTGCACGCAATAGCGCGGGACATCCGCCGGAACATCCGGAGCTGTCAGCAGCGGCGTGAGATCCAGTCCTTTGGCCTTCCAATGATCGACGGCTTTGGTGATCTTGAGCTTGTCGACGCGGCCGACCATCTCGTTGATCGTCCGGAAACCGAGCTTCGCCATCAACTGCCTGGCTTCTTCGGCCACGAAAAACAGGTAGTTGACGATGTGTTCCGGCTTGCCGTTGAACTTCTTGCGCAATTCGGGATCTTGTGTCGCGATCCCGACCGGGCAGGTGTTCAGATGGCACTTGCGCATCATGATGCAACCTTCAACGATGAGGGGTGCCGTCGCGAACCCGTATTCTTCCGCACCGAGCAGCGTGGCGATGACCACGTCGCGGCCGGTCTTCATCTGGCCGTCCGTTTCAACACGGATGCGCCCGCGCAGATCATTAAGGACCAGCGTCTGATGAGTTTCCGCTAGCCCCAGCTCCCACGGGATGCCGGCGTACTTGATCGACGACAACGGTGATGCACCCGTGCCGCCCGAATCGCCGCTGATGAGCACCTTGTCCGCGTGGGCCTTGGCGACACCGGCTGCGACCGTGCCGACGCCGACCTCCGCCACCAGTTTCACGGAGACACCAGCATCGGGGTTGGAGTTCTTCAGATCGAAGATCAGCTGCGCGAGATCCTCGATCGAGTAGATGTCGTGGTGGGGCGGCGGCGAAATCAGCTGCACACCCGGTGTCGCATAACGGAAGCGCGCGATGTTTTCGTCCACCTTATGGCCGGGCAACTGACCGCCTTCGCCAGGCTTAGCACCCTGCGCCATCTTGATCTGCAATTCCCGCGCGTTCACGAGATAATGTGCGGTGACTCCGAATCGGGCCGAGGCCACCTGTTTGATATAACTGTTCTTCGAATCGCCGTTCGGCAGTGGTTTGAACCGTTCGGGGTCTTCGCCGCCCTCCCCCGTATTGCTCTTGCCGCCGAGCCGGTTCATCGCAATCGCTAGCGTTTCATGCGCTTCCTTGCTGATCGAACCGAACGACATCGCACCGGTATTGAATCGCTTGACGATGTCTTTGGCCGGCTCCACCTCTTCGATGGGAATCGGCTGCGGATCGAACTTGAAATCCAGCAAGCCACGCAAATTCGACCGTCGTTGACTCTCGTCGTTCACGAGCTGCGCGAATTCGGCGTAGGTCTTCGGGTCGTTCGAGCGGCTGGCATGCTGCAGCTTGTAGATCGTCTCCGGATTCCAATTATGGTGCTCACTCTGGATGCGGTAGTGGACCTCGCCGCCGAAATCCAGTTGACGGATCGCCACCGGCTCATAAGCCACACGGTGGCGACGCAAGGTTTCTTCGCCGATTTCTCTGATGCCGACCCCTTCCACGCGCGACGGCGTTCCGGTGAAGTAGCGATCGATGAGTTCGCGATTCAACCCGATCGCCTCGAATATCTGCGCGCCACAGTAGGACTGCACCGTGGAGATCCCCATTTTTGAGAAGATCTTGAGCAGGCCCTTGTTGATGGCCTTGATGAATTTCCCTTCCGCCGTTTGCGCGTCGAGCCCTTCGGGCAGATAGTTATCGCGCTCCATGTCGACGAGCGATTCGAAAACGAGATAGGGATTGATCGTCCCGGCGCCGTACCCGATTAAGCAGGCGAACTGATGCACATCGCGCGGCTCGCCGGTCTCGAGAATCAGGCCCACTTCCGTTCTCGTACACTCGCGAACCAGGTGATGGTGGACGGCGGAGATACCGAGGAGGCTCGGAATCGGTGCCCAGTTTTCATCGACACCGCGGTCGCTCAGGATGAGAAATTTGTAGCCTTCTTTGATCGCCTGCGAGGCCTGCCGGCACAGATCATCGACCGCCTCGCCAAGCCCATCCGGGCCTTCGGCGACACGGAACAACATCCGGAGCGTCTTGCTCCTGAAATGCGGATCGGAAATCCCTCGGATCTTGTGCAAATCGGCGTTTGTGAGGATCGGCTGCTGCACTTTAATGCGGCGACAAGACTCCGGCGATTCGTCCATCAAGTTCGGCTTCGGGCCGATGTTGGTCACGAGCGACATCACGAGTTGTTCACGAATCGGGTCGATGGGGGGATTCGTCACCTGCGCAAAGAGCTGCTTGAAATACTTGAACAGGAGCTGCGGCCGATCGGACAGCACCGCCAAGGGGGTATCGGTGCCCATCGAGGAGACCGCTTCTTCGCCCATCATGATCATCGGCGTGATGACCATCTTCAGTTCTTCGACCGTGTAACCGAAGGCTTGCTGCCGCTGGCGGATCGTCGGGTGGTCGGGCTGCGGAACATTCAGAGGCTCCGGCAACTCGTCCAGCGAGACGCCATACTGGGTGACCCAACTGCGATAGGGTTTGCGACCGACGATATCGGCCTTAATTTCCTCGTCATCGATGATCCTGCCCTGCACCGTGTCGACGAGAAACATTCGGCCCGGCTGGAGTCGGCCCTTCAGGCGGATTTCTTTTGCTTCAGCCGGCAAGACTCCGGCCTCGGATGCCAGGACCACGAGACCGTCGGTCGTCACCTGATAGCGGCAGGGACGCAGCCCGTTCCGGTCCAAGGTCGCCCCGATCATTTTGCCGTCGGTGAAACAGACGGCCGCCGGCCCGTCCCACGGTTCCATCATGGCCGCGTGGTACTGATAGAACCCACGGCGATCCAGATCCATCTGCGGATTCGCCACCCACGGTTCGGGAATCAACATCATCATGGCATGCGGCAGAGAACGGCCCCCGAGCAGCAGAAATTCGAGGGCATTGTCCAGACAGGCCGAGTCGCTTTGATTCTCCGAGACGATGGGGAACAGTTTCTCCATGTCTTTCCCGAACAGCTCGGAATGAAGGCGACCTTGGCGGGCCTTCATCCAGTTGACGTTCCCTTTCAGCGTATTGATCTCCCCGTTATGGCACACATACCGATAGGGATGAGCCCGCGGCCACGTGGGAAAGGTATTGGTACTGAAGCGTGAGTGCACCAAGGCCAGTGCACTCACCATCCGTTCATCGGTGAGGTCCTGGTAGTAGGCCGCCATTTGATGCGGCAACAAGAGCCCCTTATAGACGATGGTGTTGGACGACAGGCTGGATACGTAGAAGTGTTCTCGCCCTTGAATGGCCGACTCTGCCACGGCCTTTTCAACCTGCTTGCGGACCACATACAGCTTCCGCTCGAACTGAGCTTCGTTCAAGGCATCGCGGGCGATGAAGATCTGCCGCATGAACGGCTCGGTCGTTCGGGCTTGATCGCCGATCTGGTCACTCTTGACCGGTACGTCGCGCCAACCAAGGAGGCGCAGGCCTTCTCCCACCAGAATCTCGGTGAAGAGTTTTTCGCACAGCCGTCGGGAGTCGGGGTTGGGCGGTAGAAACAGCTGCCCCACGCCATACTCGCCCACGTCCGGCAATGACACGCCGACATCCCCTGCAACCCGCTTCAGGAACGTGTGCGGGATCTGCAAAAGAATGCCGGCTCCGTCTCCCGTGCAGGGATCACAGCCTTGTGCTCCACGATGGGTCAGGTTCTCCAATACTTGAAGTCCTTTACGGACAATGTCATGAGATTTCTTCCCTTTGATATTGACGACAAATCCGATCCCGCAAGAGTCCTTCTCATATTGAGGATCATAGAGTCCTTGTTGCCGGGGAAATCCAGGAATATTCATGTACCTAATCTCGATAAAAAATGAGAGTTTTCCGTCTGGTTATAGGGAATGGAGCACGAAGAAACCGTGGGGTGGATTTGCCCCCATAGCACTCAGGGTGAACCTCACCCGATTGTTAGGATACGACCTTACTGTGCGACCTTACTGGATGGGTCATTCTTCTGTCAAGGTGACGCGGCATATACCTCTTTCATTTGCTTGACTTTATTTCCTCGGCTGCCATACCATCCGCCGCATGGCACAAGGTCCGGTTATCGCACCCCTGCACAGCATGTCGGATGTGTGGGACGCCTACCGTGGTGAACTGGACGGAGTGGAGGATCGAGTCAGAAAGAACCTCGACTCCAGCGTGACCCTCGTCAACACGGTTGCCGCCCACATCTTGAGCGGTGGCGGCAAACGCATCAGACCCCTGCTCCTCCTCTTGTCGGCTCGCCTCTGCGGCTATCCGGGAACCGAGCATCATCAGCTCGGCAGCATCGTGGAATACATCCATACCGCCACCTTGTTACACGACGACGTCGTTGATGACGCCGATATCCGGAGAGGCAGAAGAACCGCACGGAAAGTTTGGGGAAATCAAATCAGCATCCTGGTCGGCGACTACCTCTACACGAAAGCCATGTGCAAAGTCGTCGAGTTCCAAAGTCAAGGCATCAATGAAGTCCTTGCCGAAGCCTGCAAGAAAATGGCGGAAGGTGAGGTCCTTCAGCTGTACTATAACGGAAACCCCTCGATGCCGGAGCTCGACTATATCAAGATCGTCGAGCACAAGACCGCCGGCTTGATCGCTGCGGCCTGCCGCATGGGTGCCATACTGGCCGAAGCTCCTGAAACGCAACAGAAAGCGCTGTTCCGCTTCGGTCAATACCTCGGCATCGCTTTTCAAGTCGCCGACGATACCTTGGATTACATCGCAAACGGCGAGTCGCTTGGAAAAACGATCGGGCAGGATCTCCGGCAGGGGAAAGCGACGCTGCCCCTTCTGCATCTGTTGCAACATTGCTCAGAGCAGGACCGCCAGATGATCAAGGATCGAATGGAAACGCGGACCCTCAGTACCGCCGATCTTGAGCGAATCTTATTGTTGATGGCCGATTTTGGTTCGATCACTTATGCGATGGATCGCGCAAGCGCCTACATCGCCGCGGCCAAACATGAGCTCGAACGCTTCGAAGATAGCACCGCCCGGCGCGCACTGTCGGTCACCGCTGATTATATGATTACCCGCGACCGATAGCTGTCGTCCCGCCAGCTGGAAGGGCGCCGGGCCGTCGAAGCGGCGCGGCGTAAGGCAAAATCTCTCCCGTAACCATCAACCAAACCGTCGTCGCCGTCGCGACATTGCCAAGGGGTTTCTCATGTCACAGATCTTTCCGTTTCGGGGCATGCTGTACGACCAGACTCTCGTGGGCTCCATCAAGGATGTAGTCGCCCCGCCATACGACATTATTGATGCGGAGGAACAGAAACGACTTCACGACCGCCATCCCCACAACATTATCCGAATGGAATTGGGGCTCGATCAGCCCGGCGACAGTCCCGCCCACAACCGCTATACCCGCGCTGCCGCAACGCTGCAGACCTGGCTTCACGAGGGTATTCTCAAACGCGACGCAGAACCTGCCGTCTACTACCATACCATTGAGTATTTGCCTCCCTACTCTGCCCCCGATGCTCCCAAGAAGGTGCTTCGGGGATTTTTGGCGCTGGCAAAGCTGGAGGCGCTCGATTCCGGACACATCTACCCTCACGAAAACACACGCGCCGCGGCCAAAACGGATCGCCTGAATCTGATCGAGGCCTGTCGCTCAAACTTCAGCCCGATCTGGTCTCTCTATTCCGATCCGCTCGGCACCGTCGTCCAACTTTTGGAAGCCGCGACCAAAGGCAAGCCGGCGCGCTATGACTTTCAAGACGATGGCGGCTGTCGAGAGTGCCTGTGGACCGTGACCGATGAGTCCGTCCTCAAACACGTGACCGCCGCCATGCATAACAAGCCGCTGTTCATCGCCGACGGTCACCATCGCTATGAAACGGCGTTGAACTATCAAAAACTCCGAAGACAGCAGGCCGGCTCTCAGACGGGAATACAGCCCTATGATTCGGTATTGATGTTGCTCACCCCGCTTGAGGATCCAGGATTGACGGTATTACCGACACACCGAGTAACGACCACCGCCTTGCCTTCTTCGGACCAGATCAAGGCGGGACTGGGCGACCTGTTCGAGTTTCGAGAATTTCCCTTCAGCGCCTCCACACGACAGCAAGCGCGCGCACAGTTCCTGACCAGCTTGCGGACGGAGGGCAAAAACGCCCCTGTGTTCGGGCTGGTGCGTCAAGGTGACGACCGATACATCACTCTCACGCTGAAGCCGGCCCATCGACCTTCCACTCAGGCGTCCCCTCGAGCCAAACTCGACGTCTCCCTGCTGCAACAACTGATCGTGACGAAACTCTGTCCGACGCAGCAGGAACAAGAAGCCATTGTGTATACCAAAGATGACCACGAAGCCCTGGACTGGGTCGCCAAAGGGACAGGGACGGGGGCATTCCTGCTCAACGCCACGAAGGTCAGTGAAGTGCAAGCCGTCGCGGCTGCCGGCGAGCGAATGCCGCACAAATCAACCTATTTTTACCCGAAACCGTTGACGGGGCTCGTCATCAATGTGATGACCGGTTGAGTTGGGGGCCGCCTTCCATCTCGCCGCTCGTCAATGGCAAAATGACGCTAAGATTCGTCCGTAACGGCCGGCCGATGACCGGAGACTAGGTTATTTCGATGAACGCCAAAATTCTGATCGTCGATGACGACCCCGACATCGTCATGATGCTCGAGGATCGGTTACAAGCGTCTGGGTATGAAACCGTCGTCGCCATGGAAGGGCAGCAGGCGCTTGACCAAATCGTTCACGAGTCTCCGCAACTGATTCTCCTGGATCTCACCTTGCCCAAAATGTCGGGACTCGATGTGCTCAAGCGTCTGTCCCAGATGAAGCCGTCGGACAATCTTCCTGTCATCGTCATGACCGCGCATGCATCCATTGAAGCCGCGGTGGAAGCGATGAAAGAAGGGGCCTACGACTTTCTCACCAAACCCCTCGATCGAGACCATCTCTTAATCGTAATCCGCAAAGCCTTGGAACGGGATGCGCTGCGACGCCAGGTGGCGTACCTTCGCTCTGAGGTCGATGGCCGGTACGCCTCGATCGTCGGCAACAGCCCGTCCGTGAGGTCCGTTGTGGAAGCGGCACAACGGGCCGCCAAATCCGATGCGAGCGTGTTGCTCCTCGGCGAAAGCGGGACCGGCAAGGAACTCTTCGCCCGCTCGATCCATCAGTGGAGCCATCGCTGTGCCATGCCGCTCATCGTCATCAACTGCGTCGCCTTGACGGAGACGCTGTTGGAGAACGAATTGTTCGGACACGAGCGAGGGGCGTTCACGGGGGCCGACCGCCAGCAGAAAGGCAAGCTGGAAATGGCCGACGGGGGGACCGTTTTCCTCGACGAGATCGGAGACATGTCCCTTCCGTTGCAAGCGAAGCTGTTGCGTGTCTTGCAGGACCGAGAGTTTCACCGCGTTGGCGGATCCAAGACCGTCTCGGTGAACATTCGCATCATTGCCGCCACGAACAAGGATCTTCGACAGGCGGTGAGAGCAGGCCAGTTCCGCGAAGACCTCTATTTTCGACTCAACGTCGTGACGCTGACCCTGCCGCCGCTTCGCGAACGATCGGGAGATATCCCGGCCCTGGCCCAATTCTTTTTGGATCGACATACCAGAGACGCCAAACGACCAGGCATGACTCTGAGTCCGGCTGCGCTCGATGCCTTGACCCGCTATCCCTGGCCGGGAAACATTCGAGAATTGGATAATGTGATCGCGCGCGCCGTGGTCTTGAGCCCGAAAGACACCATTGAACCAGAAATGTTGGCGCTTCTGGCGGATGATCCCCTCCTCCATCGAAGAGACGACGCGCCACTGCCGTATCTGAACCTTCCTTACCATGAATCGATGGAGCAACACAGCCGCTACATCATCGCGCGTGCGATGGAACAAGCCGAAGGCAATCAGACGAAAGCCGCTGAATCGCTCAAACTCCAGCGAACCTATCTGGCTCGGTTACTCAAACAACAAAAGGAATAGGACCAATGGAGGGCCGGTTGAAGATCAATGAAGCGCCGAGGTCGAGGCCGCACTCTTGTTACTGTGGAGGAAAACACGACTCCAGAGACTGCCGATCTTCCAAACGAATCAGGCCGGATCGGACATCACGTTCCGCCTGCGCATAACGCTCTGCCGTGCCGATGTCCGACCAGTATCCCCGCAGATCATACCCAAGAACCGGTTCTCCCTGTTCGATGGCCCTCACATAGAGATCGATGATCGAGGAGGCCGTTCCTTTCGGCACCTGCTGAAGCAACCGAGGATGCAAGATGTGAATGCCGGCGAACATGCGTGGCGTCGCTGGAACGGAATCCAATAGCCCTTTCCCGTTGATGCGCAGGATCTGCCCCATGTCTCCCACCTCAACTAACCCCCAACTGGCGGCGTCCGCATCTTCCCGGAGCACCAACGTGGCCGCCGCGTTCTGGGTGCGGTAGAAATCGCAGAGCGCCTCCAGATCCAATTCGACCAAGGTATCCCCGTTGAGGATCAGAACCGGTTCTCCCGAAAAATGAGGCTCGGCCTGCTTAATTCCCCCGCCCGTTCCCAAGATGACCGGTTCATGGGAGTACATGATCCGAATCCCGAATTTCGACCCGGTCCCCAGCGCCCGTTCGATCATCGGACCCAGATGATGCAGGTTGATGACGACTTGACGGAATCCATACCGCTTCAGCAGTAGAAGGTTCCACACGATGAGCGGTGTTCCGCCGACGGGCAGCAACGGTTTAGGGATGGTGTTCGTCAGCGGCCTCAGGCGGGTGCCGAGACCAGCCGCAAGAATCATGGCTTTCACACCGTCAGTGCTGAGGACTGAGTGCTGAGTGCTGAGTCAATGATCCGACGCTCAGTCCTCAACTCTCAACCCTCAGTCCTCTATTGCAACTCCGGCACATGAGGGCTGAGATGCTTGCGGAGCGTATCCAGCTCCGGATATTTTTCCAGATTGCGTTTGACATAACGTAAGACGCGCGGGATATCGGCCAAGAATTTTGGGTTGTTTTTGACTCGATCAATGTAGACAAACCGGCCGGCCGCCTTCAGGTTGCGTTGAATGCTCGTCAAATCAAACAGCCTTCGGAATACGGCACGATCGGTCCAGACGAACCGTCGTTCGGCCATCTGATCGAGGTAGTATCCCACCAAGTCGTCAACGAGCGCTTCGTCGAGCTGAATATAGGCGTCCCGAACGAGTGAGGCAAGATCGTAGGTCGCCGGTCCCATTAAGGCGTCCTGAAAGTCGATGACGCCGAGCCGCGGCCCGTCGACCATCAAATTGCGGGAGTGATAATCGCGATGTGTGAAGACCCGTGGCTGCCCGGCAAGGAGGTCCGCAATCTTTTCAAACTCCTGTCGTATTGCCGCGGCATCCTCATGAGGCAACGGTTTGCCATTCCGCGCCACGATTCCATACTCAAGGAAGTGATCGAACTCCCACATCAACAACGGCACGTCGAAACGACGATGAAACGCCACGCATCCAGGATCCGCTGGCGTGGTGGCATTGATCTGCATCCGCACGAGAACGCTGATGGCCTGTTTGTATCGCGACTCTAGACACGGTGCATCCGCCTGGCTGACGGCCTCCGCCAGCGTCATATCGCCGAAATCTTCCAAATAGAGCAGCCCCGCGGATTGATCATAGTAGTGCAGTGCCGGCACCGGCACGCTCGCGTTGGCCAGATGCGACATGATATTGACGAACGGCAGTTCGGAGATCTGATGGATACTCCCGCTCACCGCTTCTTCAGACTGTTTGAACCCTTCCGGCTCAGCGAGCTGCATCACGATCACAGAATGGGGTGGTCCGCCGGCGACGACCGCTCGATAATAACGCCGATTGGAGGCATCTCCTGCCAAGGGCGTGAGCGCCCTCAAGGTGAGACCGGGAGGAAGACGAGTTTCGACGGTCTGGGCGATGAGTGTTTTATCCGAAGGGGACAATGGAGCCTTGAAAGGCGTTTTATTGACCGGTAACATACTGGGCAAATATAGCGAGGGTCATGCGAGTTGTCACGAAGACATCTCATTCGTTCTCGTTTTTTGTAGGGCCTCCGGAACGGGGTTCACCGGCCACAGGCTGAGCATCCAACGCATGGCGACGACTCCGACCACGGCCCCGACGGTATCGGCCACCCAATCGAGCACGTGTGAATACCGAAACGGAACGAACGACTGATGGACCTCATCGCTGGCTCCATACAACGAGGCGAGCACGACGGCCATTGGAGTCGCCCACTGTCTCCACGAAACGCCAAGAGTTCCATGAAAAGCCCGCAAGCATAACGCTCCTAATACCGCATACTCGACGGCATGCAAGACCTTATCACTGAAATGACCGACGAAGGGCAGATCCTCTTCCGGGTGAGACAGTGAAGAAAAATAGAAAATGATGGCGGCATACCCGCACACCGGCCCCCAGTATCGAAGAAATATCACAATCTCAAACTCCTCGTGCGACTGTCCAGCACAAATCTACCGGCGAATTGCATGCTCGTACCCCCTATGACATACTCCTCGAAAGGAGGGAAATCGGCAGATGAAATCCGTCTACGTGTGCTTCCTGTGGCATATGCACCAGCCTTATTACACCGATCCGCTGGCTGGATCAGCCAGCATGCCGTGGGTACGCCTGCATGCGACCAAAGCCTATTATGATATGGCCTATCTCTTGAAAAGATTTCCGGGTGTTCGCGCCACATTCAATTTTACCCCTTCCCTCCTCTTGCAGTTACAGGAAATCGGCACAGGAAAAATCCTCGACCTTTTTCTCGAACATGCACAACGTCCGGCAGCCACCTTTACCCTCGAAGAAAAGGCGTTTGTGGTCCGTCATTTCTTTTCTGCCAACTGGGCAACGATGGTACGGCCCTTTCCACGATACCATGAGTTGCTGGTGAAACGGGGTTTGGACATCCCGGCACAGGATCTCCACCGCGTCGCCCGTCAATTTTCCACTCAAGAGTTGCTGGATCTGCAAGTGTGGCACAATCTCGCCTGGTTCGGATACGGCACCGTTCAACAATATCCTCGTCTGGCCGCACTGCGCCAGAAAAATCGCGGCTTCACCGAAGACGAAAAACAAGAAATATTGGAACTGCAGCGGACGGTCGTGCGAGAAATCATCCCTCTGTACCAACGACTCCTGGAGGAGGGGCAAATCGAACTGACTACAACACCCTTCTATCATCCCATTCTGCCGCTGGTCATCGACACTGATATCAATCGGCGGGCCAGACCCGACCTTCCCTTGCCCGCTCGTTTCCATGCGCCGGATGACGCCGCAGCTCAACTTCAACAGGCCGTCGATTTTCATCGTCACACGTTCGGCCGTCCTCCAACCGGCTTGTGGCCGTCCGAAGGGTCGGTGTGTCCCGAGATGCTGCCGCTTCTCCATCAGGTCCACCTTCGCTGGTTTGCCACGGACGAAGGCATCCTCGCACGCTCTCTGGGCATGTGCGGCCGCCCATGGCATCGACAGTCCGCACTCTATCAACCCTATCGCATCGGTGAAACCGAATATTCTTTGACCGCACTGTTCCGCGACCGTGAGCTCTCGGATGCATTCGGATTCGTCTACCACAAGACGACGCCGGAATCCGCCGCCGAGGATGTCGTACGGCGTCTGCGCGGCATCATCCGCGATGCACCACACGATAAGATCGTCATCCCCGTCATTTTGGACGGTGAAAACCCCTGGGAGCACTATCACGACGGCGGTGAACGATTCCTTTCCCTCTTGTACGAGGCCTTCACCAACCATCAGCTGGATCAAGCCGGACAGATCTCGGTTCACGCCTCGACTATTTCCGATGCCCTCACCTCCGTTCAACCGACACAGCACCTGCCCTGTCTCCATTCAGGCTCTTGGATCAATTCCGACTATAAGATCTGGATCGGGCACCAGGAGGACAATCGCGGATGGGAGCTCCTCGGCCATACCCGCACACAGCTGATGGGTCTCACACCGAATCTTCCGCCTGACCGGGCAAAAGCAGCCTGGCAAGAACTGTACGCCGCCGAAGGCAGCGATTGGTTCTGGTGGTATGGCGATGATTTCGATACCGATTTCAAACCTGAATTCGACCGGCTCTTTCGAACTCATCTCCGCAATGTCTGGACGCATATGGGCATCCCGCCTCCCGATCAACTGAACGACCCGATTTGCACGAGGACTATCGCCTTCGAATCCGATTCGGTTCAACAGCCGCTCGTTCTGTTGAATCCCACGATCGACGGCATGGTAACCGACTTTTTCGAATGGCGCGGCGCGGGAACCATCAACACCCGACCTCCGCTTGGCGCGATGTGGAAAGCTGACGGGCTCTTCACCGCAATCCGATTCGGCTGGAGCCTGGAACACTTCGTGATGAGATTCGACCCCGACGAAACGAGTGCGACACGGCAAGGCCTCGATGTTGACATTACGTTGCAAGGCCCCCAATTCACGTTTCGCCTTACGTTTCCGCTTTCCTCCCCGAGACCGGGAGCATTTCTCTTGTCGCGCCGGACGCAAGCGGATACCTGGCAGGAGATCGGCTCCTATCAGTCGATCAGCGCCCGCACCATTCTGGAGTTGGCCCTCCCCTGGAAAGCACTGTGCCTTGAACAAGGGAATACCTTCCAGATGTCGATCATCGTGCGAGAACACGGCCTTGAAGTGGCTCGGTATCCTGGCCAGCGTCCGGCCGTTCTTACCGTACCGGGGCCGGACTTTGAAGCCGAACTGTGGAGAGTCTGAGGCAGCATGAACGGTGAAGCCAGAATAGTGGGCATGTGGAGATCGAACGCGTTGTGCTCGGACTAAGAAGATGGACATTCTAGGTCTCACCATTCGAGTCTCACGGAGGAAGCATGCCAGAACTAAGACGTGACCCTATTGTGGGTCGCTGGGTGATCATTTCTACCGAACGAAGAGGTCGCCCACATGACTTTATTAAACTCCAACCGACCCGACCTATATCGACGGCCCTCTGTCCATTTTGTCCGGGACAGGAGCGGCTCACGCCGAAAGAAATCATGGCCTATCGACCGCAGCCGGGAGCACCCAATTCTCCGAATTGGACGGTACGTGTCGTCCCGAATAAATTTCCCGCGCTGCAAGTCGAAGGTGAAATGGGTCGCGAGGGGGTGGGACTCTACGACCGCATGAACGGGGTGGGTGCCCACGAAGTCATCATCGAAACACCCAACCACGTCGAAGGTCTCGCCGATCTCCCGGCCAAGAAGATCGAGGACCTGTTGTGGGCCTATCGAGACCGCATGATCGACCTCAGAAAGGATCTTCGGTTTCGCTACATCCTCATTTTCAAGAACCACGGGGCGTCCGCGGGCGCCACACTGGAACACAGCCATTCTCAGCTCATCGCCCTGCCCATCATCCCGACCAACGTACAAGAGGAGCTTGACGGATGCCGTACTCACTATCAGCAAAAGGAGCGCTGCATCTACTGCGACATTCTCCGACAAGATCTCTCGGATGGAGATCGGATCGTCGCCGAGAACCAAGAGTTCCTCTGTGTGACGCCGTTCGCCCCGCGGTTCCCGTTTGAAATGTGGATTCTTCCCAAGCGTCACGCGGCGTATTTTGAGGAAAGTCAGAAGTCGCAGTTCGAATTTCTCGCCCCGATCCTTTCGGAGACGTTGCGCCGCATGGACAAAGTGCTGTCCCGTCCCCCGTACAACTTCATTCTCCACAGCTCTCCCCTTCATGAGAAGACCGGCGACTACTACCATTGGCATCTGGAAATCATCCCCAAACTGATGCAAGTCGCCGGCTTCGAATGGGGCACCGGCTTCTACATCAATCCGGTGTCACCGGAAGAAGCCGCGATGTTTCTTCGTGAAGCGGTGATCTAAGTGCCGACCCGCTTTCGCCTGGAAGATCCCGCCCTCAGGGAAGTCCTTCGCCGTGTTGAATATACAATCCGTCGTGGGGGCGGAAGGGTCTGGCTGGTCGGCGGCTGTGTCCGCGATCTCGCACTCGGTCGCCAGCCCCGTGATCTGGATCTCGAAGTCGTCGGTCTCCCGCCCGGTCAAGTCCATGCACTGCTCGCTGAGCACTTCTCCGTTCAATTCGTCGGAAAAGCGTTCGAGGTCTTCAAGCTGCATGGTCTGCCGGTCGATCTTTCCATTCCTTCCCGCATGGTCGCTGACGACACATCCCTCCCCGGTTTGCTGAGACAAGCCGAACCCAACATGCCGATCGACGAAGCGCTTGCACGACGAGACTTCACCATCAACGCGATGGCCTGGGATCCGGACACCATGGAGCTTCGGGATCCCTTCAACGGTCGCGGCGACCTTGATGCGCGGATATTGCGCCACACATCAGATCGATTCGCCGAAGATCCGCTTCGCGTCTTGCGTGGCATGCAACTGTCTGCCCGCTTTGAGCTCACCGTTGCGCCGGAAACCGTGGCCCTGTGCCACACACTGTCCCAAGAGGGTCAGCCGAGCGAACGTCTATGGGAAGAATGGAAGAAACTGCTCCTTCAAGGACGCAAGCCGTCGCTGGGTTTGCAGTTCTTACGTCACTGCGGCTGGCTCCGTTTCTATCCGGAGCTCTCGGCCCTCGAAGGCTGCCCGCAGGATCCGATCTGGCACCCGGAAGGGGACGTCTGGATTCATACGCTCCATTGTCTGGACTGGTTCGCGACAGATCGAACTGGCCACGAGCCGGACGACCTGGCTGTCGGCTTCGGTATACTCTGCCACGACTTCGGCAAACCGGCCACGACCAGAGAAGAATATGGACGCGTCACTTCACGGGGGCATGAATCGGAAGGAGCAGATCCAACGAGGCGTTTTCTCGAGCGACTGACCAACCAGCGGGACCTCATCGATGAGGTGGTCTCTCTCGTGTGTTACCATCTTCGTCCTCGCGCCCTCCATGACGCCAACGCTTCGGACAATGCAATCCGCCGATTGGCACGGCAAGTCCACCGCCTCGACCGATTGGTGCGCGTGGCACGGGCCGATCATGCAGGCCGTCCGCCGAAACAGTTTGATGGATTTCCCGCCGGTGAATGGCTGTTGACCCGAGCGAAACAATTGAATGTAGACCGTCAAGCTCCTGCTCCTATTGTGATGGGTCGTCACCTGTTGGAGTTGGGAATTCCACCAGGTCCTGACATGGGCCGACTCCTCGACGATTGTTATGAAGCACAACTTGATGGAGAATTTGGAACACTAGAAGAAGGCCTCACCTACATAAAGAACCGACTCTCCGCTCCACGCTGATCAATTCTTATTCTTCCGGTCTTTCAAACGCTCTGGTAACGTCTTACCCTTGCTCCTTGGTCCCAGGAACGCTTATCATCCTTCCATGCACGTGCAATTAAGCCACCCATCGCGCTCCATCGAAATCAAGGGGCCGAAGCGAGCCAAGGACTTGCTGCGCGAATTGAATCTTCTGGCTGAAGCACATTTGGTCATTCGAGGTGACGAATTAGTGACAGAAGACGAGATGCTCTCCGACAAGGATCAGATCGAAATCCGTCCGGTGATTTCGGGTGGGTAAGATCGTTTCGGCCTTGTCATAAAAAAATATACACCCCGCTGCTTCCAACCCCGGATCGATGACGGTGGCCTTACGAACATCGCGACAGAGCGCCACTCCGCATAATTATGAACACGAATATGTTTGGCTCTATTTTTCACCTCAAAAAGATCGAACCCTCTCGGAGCATAATATCCGCGACCATCCGCGACAGCCTATGAAAAAGTTGAGCTCTCAAAGCATCTGCCCCCCACATCGACTATCGAAATGAGGCGGTTTAGTCATATCCATGCCATTCTGCTACAGCACCCTGTAGGACAATTCATTCGCAGTTTCATGAGAGAAATTCTGTAACCTGCTGATTACCCAGTGGTCTTGGTTTCATCTTACAGGTAGAGCAGAGCGGCACTACCTTTGCTGAACATCTGGACAAGTGCCAAGTGAGTGGCACACATATTTATAACTTCTTACTTCATAGGGGGTTCTCAATGAAGAGCATGTTGATGGCAGTTATGGCAGTGGCAGTGGCAGTCACCTTCAGCGCGCCAGCGTTTGCCGGCGAGAAGAAGGAAGAGAAGAAGAGCGGCCATGTCGTAGTGTACGGCGAAGAGAAGAAGGACAAGAGCGGCAAGGCTGATGAGACCTTCGGGAGCGAGAAGAAGGAAGAGAAGAAGGGCGGCCATGCCGACACCTTCGGGGAGAAGGAAGAGAAGAAGAGCGGCAAGTAAGACTCAGCTTGGTGAGGCTGACTGGGGGGCTCTGCAGAGTCCCCCAGTCCTTTGTTGCCCTGTACCAGAGGAAACAACTTCCACATCCCTTCCGTTATTATTCAACCTATCCTTTTCCCTGAAGGTAACAAATTCGGACTAAGTCGTACGATTCTGACTACCACCCTCTGATCGTCGCATCTTACTATCACCGCTGGCAACTCACCTCATTCCTTGTATTTCCATAGACTTCTGTGAGAATATTCGCGCGCTGTCACCGGTACAAACCTTGCGGATAGACTTCTAAACGAACTGCCACGACGAAGGAGTTCGACATGAAGCTACCGAAATCGATGACGAGTCCTTATCATTTGCTTCAGATCGGGCTGTTCCTACTCAGTATGACAGCGTGCGCTTCGTCCGACTCCTCCCACATCAGTGGAACTGCCACACTCTCTTGGGATCCCAGCGCTGGACCGGATTTGGCCGGATACAAGGTCTATCAGGCAACAGCGTCAGGTGCGTATGGTGCACCGATCGCCACCTTGGCCATGGACGTCGCGAGCTACACCGTGACCGGCCTCGAAGGGGGTACCACCTATTTCTTCGCAGTCACTGCCTACAATTCGGATGACGTTGAAAGTTCCCTTTCAAACGAAGTAAGCAAAACCATTCTCTAACCAAATCCTACCCGTTTCTAATCCGGACGTTTCCGACATCCTCTCTTGACCCTCCCTCTCTGAGGACTGTATAACCTCTCACTCTGATTCTGATCGTGCTGAGGCGAGACTTCATCCCTAACCATCATCGTCACACTCGCCCTTTTATCTCAGAATCATACTTCGGCAAATAGAGATGCGCCCGTAGCTCAATGGATAGAGCACCAGACTACGGATCTGGGGGTTACAGGTTCAAGTCCTGTCGGGCGCACCAAACCAAGCTTGCTCGCTTCGGCGGCCCATCTGGCGCAGCCGTTCTTTCTTGCGCCGCCGGATAAACACCTCCAGTGTTTCCTTCGTTGTTCCCTTACTGACGGATCTGGGTATATCCAATTCAGTCCAGTCGGGTGCACGATACCGTGAGCTTCGTGCGCAACAGCATAGGTACACTCCCAAGAGCAACTGGCCTCAGTTGTCAATAGTGGACGCCATGAATTGCTGCCTCATGCCACCGGCTGTTGACGGGCCCACTGCTGGGCAAACGTGGCGGGCGAGTAATTCCCCAGCCGCGAATGGCGCCGCTGCCGGTTATAGAACAGCTCGATATACTCCGCGATCTCGCGTCGCGCCTGCTC
>JBBIKN010000054.1:0-21186 GCA_037445435.1 Nitrospira sp.
CAACCAGCCGATCTTCACCGGCCTCGAATCGTACCACTGCGAGATGTCATACCCTTTGTCAACAGTCGTTTGAGGTGATGCCATGTCTAGACCTCCTTGTTGATGACACAAATGTGCGAACCGGCACTTTTATGAGAGGAGCGTATCGATAGGAACAGTCTCCCCTTGAGAATATCGACCAGAACCATTGCGCCGGATCTCCTCCATAAGCCGCCATGAACCCTCCTTTCATTGAAAGAACGGCTCCCCCGTCTCATACTTAGCAGACGACTATTGCATGAGCCATAAGGTACTTGCCTAAAGTGCGAAAGGAAATTCCATGGGAAGGATCGGAACGGAATGAGATGTGTGAAGCTATTCAGATGAGGAGGTGAGACCGTGGGCCAGTGCGTACTTTGTCAGTTCAGCCGTGGTATGGAGGCCCAGCTGTTCCATCAGCTTTGACTTATGATACTCGAC
Source organism: Nitrospira sp. (assembly GCA_037445435.1). GTDB lineage: Bacteria > Nitrospirota > Nitrospiria > Nitrospirales > Nitrospiraceae > Nitrospira_D. The sequence continues at coordinate 460 of JBBIKN010000054.1, forward strand.
CGTCTTCGGAGAGAGACCCAGGGTTGAGGCGATTTCTTTGAGAGTGCGACCTTCGGCCACCAGCTGTAAGATTTCTCGCTGGCGCATCGGCAGGCGCCCCTCACCGCCAGTGTCCGGCTCGGTATCAGAGATCACTGATTGGACAAGATGTTTTGCAATCAATGAGGTGACGTAGTAATTGCCCTTCATCACCGCATCAATGGCCTGTCGCAGCTCGGACCCGGCCGACCGTTTCAGCAGGTAGGCTGAGGCACCGGCCTTGAAGGCTTGATTGACATAGTCCTGATCCGCATGGACAGTCACAAAAATCAATCGAGCCTGAGGGACAATCTTCCGCAAACGGCGCGCCGCATCAAGGCCGTTCAGTTGTGGCATGGAAATATCCAAGACCACGATGTCCGGCCGCAATCGTTTCGCCACATCCAGCAAGGACCGCCCGTCCTCTACGGAACCCACCACCTGACAATGTTCTTCCAGCAACTTTTTGAATCCTTCAAGCACCAGCGTATGGTCATCCGCCAAGAGTACGCGAGGCTTGCTCATGCACGCTCCTGCTTGAACGGCACCCAAGCACAGACACGTGTTCCCTGCCCCGGTGCCGATTGTATATCGAAGGTCCCTGCGACCAGGGAAACGCGTTCCCTCATGCTCAACAAGCCAAGGCTTCCTCGCCGACCGTCGTGCTGATTCACGTCAAACCCCATCCCATCATCACTTATCATAAGCTGCAGCCCGTCTCGCAATCGCATAAGCTCAACACGAACGTTCTTTGCCTTGGCATGACGAGATATGTTCGCCAAGCCTTCTTGTGCGACGCGGTACAAGCAGGTGACGAGGCCTTGCGCCAAGTGTTGTGGTATGTCCTTTCCTATGAACCGGGCGCTGATACCGGTGCGGGCTTGAAAGTCATCGACGAGACGCCGAAGCGCGATGGATAAACCGAGATCGTCAAGGACGGAGGGGTGAAACTGATGGGCCAGGCGGCGAACATCCTCAGAAAGTTGAACAAGACGATCCTGAATGGCGTGCACCGTTCTGACGGTACTGGCTGGGGCATTCGAGAGCTGCTGTTCCAACATTTCGATGTCGATTGACAAGAGCGCCAGCCGTTGATTGATATCGTCATGCAGATCTCGCGAGATTCGCCGTCGCTCTTCCTCTTGGAGGCGCAGAAGCTGGGAGGCAAGCAGTCGAAGATCCCGCCGATTGGCTTCGAGCGATTGTTCGGTATCGATTCGTCTCGATACCTCGCTGACGAGCGCGTTATTGACGGCCATCAGTTCTTCGCTACGTGCATGGAGGCGCGCAGCCCACCCCTCGTCGAGCCGCTGAAGTTCCTCTTCGCGTTCACGGCGTTGTAGAAGGTACCAAATAGGCAGCCCGATCAACGCCATGCTCACGACGCGAATAACTAAAGGCCTCCAGGAAGATTCGTCGTACGCCTGAGGTGAGAGGGCGGTGACATCCTCCCTTGCCGCCGATAGCAGACTTTCCATCTCGAACGGCGTCGATATCTGTTGAGGAAACAGCGATAGAATGGATTTGGCAACTTCTGTGGGGAGATGGAGGATCAACAGCCCGACCATCAATAGGGCGACACTGCCGGCCAAGACCCCGGTTCTCGCTCGCGATACAATCATGGCTGATCTCACTTAGTCGATTATCCTCCTTCAGCGTCGTTCAATCAAGAAGGGCCGACATTGAAACTGAGATCTAGTGGTTGATCAATCTGGGAACATGAAATCCGGTGAGCCATAGTGTCTTTCGTCCCGATAGGCAGCCGGATCGCGCGCGGCCATGAGACCGGTAATCTCAGCCGCGTCGTAGGGGCGAACACGCTACGTTTCTCATGCTCGCCAGCGGTTTCATGCCGTTAAAGTCGGTCGCGATCACATTCCATTTTTGCAGCCCGCTAGACAGCAGATCCGCCCTGAGTATAATGACATCAGTTCATGCGTATGGTCGGATTTCTGGTACTGCTCGTCGGTCTCGTGACATCCTTCTTACCTCTGACATCGTCGTGGGCAGAAGCCGGTTACGAGGAGAGCCTCAAGCAGATGGCGGACGGGGTAACTGAAGGAGCCGTCAAGGCCAAAAAGCAGCGGCTGGCCGTCCTTGACTTCACCGATCCAACAGGGAACCGACTCCGATCGGACAATTCCTTGCCGAGGAACTTGGGACGCAAATCATGGTGGCCGGCGAATTAACGGTAGTTGATCGCACCCTCATGTACTCGACCCTCAAGAAGCTGCACGTGGACCACGTCGATGCGGATCATGCGAAGGCCGTGCGGCGCGCGGCCAAAGCGATACGGGCCGACGCGTTCGTCAGTGGAGTGATTGTCGAGACGCCCGATGGCCTCCAGATTACCGTGCGGCTCATCAGCCCATCGAATGCCCAGCCGATCGGTGCCACCCGAGGAATGCTGCCCAAAGCCGGTCCTCTGAGCGCGTTCGTTAAGAAAGAGGAGACTCCGCAACCGCTCGTGAAGGTCGAAAATCCTACAGAAACTCCCACTCCGGTAGATTTAGGAACTCACCGGAACGAATACTACGAAATGGTGGTCAGGTCGATCGATCTGCAGATCGGCCGAGTCAAGGTGGACCTCTCTGTCGAAAATCTCTCACGACGCGATCTAAAACTCCTCTGCCACTTGCAGGACACGCTCCTGACGGACGAACATAGGACTGCCTGGCATCAGGGCATCGAGGACAATCGAGAAGGACTGTGTACCCGCGGCATCGAACTCTCCCCGCGCCAAAAAGAACGAGCCGTCATGACGTTCACGGGTTCCCCTGAGACCGCGACCGTCCAGTTCACGCTTCATTTTCGCGAGAAATTGCCGAGACGAGATGCCTCCTTCATCATCGATGGGCTCAGAATAGACTTACCGTCCGAACCTATGCAGACAATTCCGTAAAGGATCGTTCATGTCGAATACGTTAAAACAGGTACTCACCATCGCCGGCTCGGATTCCGGAGGAGGCGCCGGTATCCAGGGCGACATCAAAGCCATGTCCGCCAACGGCGTCTTTGCCATGTCCGTGATCACGGCCATCACGGCTCAGAATACCGAAGAGGTGACCGACGTCTTTGAGTTGCCGCCTGCTATCATCGCGTCTCAACTGGATGCAGTCTTCGACGACTTCGACGTGGCCGCCGTCAAGACCGGTATGCTGTCCTCGGCAGCCATTGTCGACGTGGTCGTAAAGATGCTGAAGCCGCAAAACGTCGTGAATCTAGTTGTGGATCCAGTCATGATTTCCAAGAGCGGCCATTCCCTCTTGCGCCCGGATGCGATTGAAGCCATGAAGACGCAGTTGCTCCCACTTGCCCTGGTCGTGACGCCGAATGTGCATGAGGCGCAGCAACTGTCGGGGATTGAGATTGCCTCGTTGGCCGATGCTCGACGAGCCGCCAAGGTGATTCATCGGTTCGGGTGCAAGCATGTCCTGATCAAAGGCGGCCATCTGCTCAATGAGCGGGCGACTGATCTGCTCTATGACGGTCGATTCTTCAATGTGCTGAAAGGTGAGTTCATTGAGACCCACCATACTCATGGCACCGGCTGTACGTTCGCCTCTGCATTGGCCGCTCATCTCGCACGAGGGCAATCCATCTTGGATTCCGCGCAATCCGCAAAGTCCTATGTCACGGAAGCGATCCGACATGGCTTAGCGATCGGCCATGGACAAGGTCCGGCGGACCATTTTTATTTTCTTGAGCGATAACAGCATGCCGATGCTCGTACGAATCCCCCCTCTCACGTTCTGCATCACGGGTTTGTGCTGGCTGGTGCTTGGGGCGAGTCTAGGCATGGCGACGTTGGTCGGACTGGTACAAGGTACCCCACTGCCCTCGTGGGTACGGGCTCTCCATGTCCATGCGGTCCTGGTGGGCGGTGTAGCGCAGATCATGCTCGGCGGTTTTCTCTTACTCATTCCTCCGCTCGGCTCGGGAAATCGAAAAGAAGCGGACTCCTATCCCCTCACATTCTGGGCGATGAACGGCGGCTTACTTGGAATGCTGGCAGGGTTCTGGTTACATTGGTACGTGGTCGTGGGTGTGGCAGGTGTCGTGGTGATGGCCGCATTTCTCTCCGTCATCCACACTATTTGGATTCGAGCGAGGGCTTGGAGGTTCTCATTCAAAGAATCCTGGTATTACGCTCTCTCCCTCCTCTGCCTTGTGGGCGGGTCGGCTTGCGGAGAAATCATGGCACTCGAATTCGCTCCGGCTTCCTATGGCTACATGCGGCTCGCGCACATTCACCTAGTGGTACTCGGTTTTGTGGTCTTGGCCATCATCGGAATGGTGCACCATCTCCTGCCGACAGTCTGGACCCGTCCGCCCGTGACCCCCGAACTTTCCCGGATCGGAACCGTCGTGATCCCGGTAGGCGTGGCCGTCTTAATCGGTGGATTCCTGAACTCTTCGGTCCCGATAGAACTGGCCGGCGGCGGCATTCTGTTCATCGGCGGACTCTTCTGGGCCGGCAATCTGTTTCGAACCTGGCTCTCCTCATCTCCTACCGGCAGCGCCGCGTCAGACCATCTTTTGGTCGGTACTTTCTTTCTCCTGTTCACGATCATCCTGGGTGTTCTGGTCGGGGCGAATAACTTGTCCAGCCCTTCACGATTGCCCTACGGAAAACTCCACCTCGTTGCCTATACGCATATGACATTCGTCGGCTTCATCGTCAACGCCATCATGGGCGCTGGCTCTTACTTTATTCCCCTCACACTAGCGGCCCGTCGTATTCCCAACACCAAGAAACGTGGGGCCTATCTTGACCAACTCAACACGATGATGAACCGTTGGAGCAGCGTTCAAATCGCGTCGCTCAGCGTGGGAACCATGGGGCTTGGCCTCTTGGCCGCACTGACCTGGAATGTGCCGTTGACCTCCGTCTACATCCGTGTGGCAACCTGGACCAGTCTGGGCCTCTTCATGACCGGCTTGATCCTTTTTGCGGTCAAGCTCACCTCGATTCTCACCAAGAAGCCTGACACGCTTCGGGCAGGACAGATGTCCGCCGACGATCTCAAGCTTACGGCCTAAATGTTCGCCGGGGCCGACACTCTTCCTGATCTCAGACACCGACTCTGATACAATCCCTGCGTGGAAGAACGGTTCTCATTTCTCGATCCTCATGGTCATCGAGTCGCCGCCCTCTTGACCATACCCACCGGGGGGACGGACAAGATCGCCGTGCTGTGTCACGGGTTTCTGTCGTCAAAAACCAGCTCGACGAACAATGCCCTGACCCGCATGCTGGTCGGCCATGGCATCGCCACCTTTCGCTTCGACTTCTTCGGCCAGGGAGAAAGTGAGGGCCCCTTCGAGCAGATCACCACCACCTTGTCAGTCGAACAAACGAACACAGCCGTGGATCTCATGACACAGAGAGGCTATCGACACATCGGCCTGATGGGTTCGAGCTTCGGTGGTCTGGTCTCGATTCTGACGGCTTCGCAACGGACCGACTTGGCCTGCCTCGCACTCAAATGCCCTGTCGTCGATTTCGCAGAGGAGCTACGGCTGGAGTTTGGTCCCGAGGAGCTGGCGCAGTGGAAAGCGACCGGCACGATCCCCAATATCATGGGTGGTTCGGAACGAATCAAACTTCGCTACGCCTTTTACGACGATGCAATCCACCGGATCGCTTATGATCCCGCGCGATTGATTACGGCTCCGACCCTCATTGTCCAGGGTGACAAGGATGAGCATGTCCCTCTCCATCAAAGTCGGCGGCTCTATGAGGCACTGCAAGGTCAAAAACGCCTAGAGATCCTACCAGGTGCAGATCATCAGTTTACGAGAGGCGACGATTTTACACGGATGACGAACTTAATCGCAGATTGGTTAATCAGTCATCTCACAGGCTAGCCAATCGATGAGACTAGCCAGCCGGGGTTAGAGAGAATGTCACCACCGTGTGCAATTACAACTTAATGATCTGACCTTCTTCGAGAAACCCCACCCGCTCAATGCCTAGCCGACTGATTTCCTCCTTGATCTGAGCCTGGTAAGGAGGCTTCATGTGATGCACGTAGACGGGCAGGTTGGGGCGCCTGAGTTTTCCAAACTCTTTAAGGAACAGCGAGGGAGTCAGGCGTTTGGATATTTGGGCCAACTTCCCCAGTTCGTCAGGAAAGGCCCGCACAATGATGGTGATATGTGACACCGACTATGAGCTATACAAGATGACTGATCAGATGATCTACCGATTATATTACCAAAACCCGAAGCTGGGTTTTTTCTTCATTCGGCTGATCGTCGAACGGCTGCTCGCCGATGTGCGACGCGGCGCAATAGAGCCTCAGATGTAGTCGAATGATCCTCACCCACGGTACACATTGTGCCCATAGCCTTACAAAAATCTCCGGGGAGAGGAGACGGACCTCCGGTACCTCATGCCAATATGCAGTTTCTATTTTCATGGCCACGATTTCCTACGGATGACGAAGACCATTGCCGATTGGCTAACCCAGCATCTCTCGACGACCAATTATAGTCAGCCAGCCGAGAGCGACCGATGCGGCGTAACTTCTCACGTCCTGACAGCAAACGCGCCGCCATAGTTATCGGCAGTGCGAACCCGTCCAACCATGGAGTACTCCCGCTTCCAATAGACGACAATCGTGTCGGCCTCCCATCTAATGCCGGAGATTCTACAGTTTCTTCTTCCGTGGACCGAGACAGTAATCGCCGGAGATAGGCAGACAGGGTTGCGACATTGCGCCGTCCCCTTAGAAGGCTGGAGGTTAAGCCGACCCAGATGACACACATACTGGAGGTTGCAATGACGAGCCTGTCCCGCAAGAGCTCGCAGTAGCTAATGATGACCGCCCTTCAGTCAAGGGCCTCTCAACTTTATACCGTTTTCTTCCGAAGAAACTATATCGTTGAACGTTGATTTGCCGCCATGCTGGCCCGCCGACGAACCGGCGTTGCCTCGTGAGCAGCGGAGTGCAGGTGACCGCCTGGTACTATTGGAACCCTGAAAAACACGCGATCTGCGTATCATGCAAGGACGAGTGACAAGGAGGCTGGTGAGCGATGCCGAAAATTGATGAACTCTTTCGTATGATGATCGAACATGGGGCATCGGATCTTCATATGATCGCAGGGCAAGTCCCGACCTTTCGCATCAACGGGGAATTGGAACGCTTGCCCGGAACTGCGGTGCTCGACAACCAAGGGCTCCACGACTTGTTATACGAGATCACACCAGGCCCGAAGAAGGAGGTGTTCGAATCGACAGGCGACGTGGACTTCGGCTACGAAATCCCCGGCGTCGCTCGTTTCCGCTCGAACTTTTTCAACCACAAATACGGAATGGGAGCGGTATTCCGGAAGATCCCCACCACCATACTCTCTGCTGAAGAATTAGGCTTACCGCCCGTACTGACGCGCGCCGCGATGTTGAGGAAAGGGCTGGTGTTGGTGACAGGCCCTACCGGCAGCGGAAAGTCAACGACGCTGGCCGCGATGATCGACTATGCGAATCGTAACCGGAAGGATCACATTCTGACCATCGAGGATCCGATCGAGTTCGTCCACCAGAGCAAGAGCTGTATCGTCAATCACCGTGAGGTCGGCTTACACACCGTCACGTTCGGTTCGGCCTTGCGGGGAGCCCTCCGGGAGGATCCGGACATCATTCTCGTCGGCGAGATGCGGGATCTCGAGACCATTGCACTGGCGGTCGAGGCGGCGGCGACCGGGCATTTGGTCTTCGGAACGCTGCATACCGAGAATGCCGCCAAGACGGTCGACCGCATCATCGAAGTCTTTCCGTCCTCGGAGCAGCCGCAAATCCGTAACACCCTCTCCACCGCGCTGCGCGTCGTGGTCGCGCAGAACCTCTTCAAGCGAATCGACAAAAAAGGACGATGTGCGGCACTGGAGATTTTGGTCTGTACGCCTGCCGTCGGCAATCTCATCCGGGACGCCAAAACGTTTCAGATCCCCTCACTCATGCAGACAGGGAAAAACATCGGCATGCAGACCTTGGATGATGCAATTCAGGATCTCCTCACAAAGAAATGGATCTCGCCTGAAGAGGCGTATGACAAAGCCATCGACAAGAATCGCTTCGCGAAACTCCTCAAAACCCCGCCGGATGGGCTGCAGTAGCGACAGAAGGCGCAATCCTGTTCAGACGATCATCCTGCAAGTTCTGATTCGATTGCCAGCCGCAGGTGTGCACACGGCCGACTGTCTGAGCTCGGGTCGCCCCAGGCAGGCGGGTCATGGAAGCGTTCGAAAATGCTTCGCTCAGATTTACCTGCCAGACCAAATACAATTATTAACTTGTCCTAAGAGCTTTGTAGTATACGATCTAATGTGTTCATATCATGTTGAGTTCACTGAAATAGTGAAGAACTGATTGTAAGCTGTACTCGACAGGAGCACCCGCATGGCAAAACACATCTTAATCGTCTTATTGTTGCTTTCTTTCGCAGACTCCGCAATCGCTGAGAGCAAACCTCGTTTGACACTTAGCCCTCGGGTACACCCGCTGCCTTCCCAGCGGGATCATATTGAGAGGGGCCTGCATATGATCGAAGCACTAGTGAACGCCCGTGATCTGAAAGCGCTTAAGGAACACGGCGTGAAAGCCATGCAACGGGGAAAGAACTTAACAGACATGCCTGGACTCCTATATGAGCAACCAAATGAGCGTCGGCTAGGGGGACGTCGACATGAGACAACTGACCCAAGTGATCAGAAAGATCCCAATGTGTTACTTCATCCTCGTCAGACACGTCATAAGCCACCGCGCAGTACAGTCGTAGGGCCAGGCGGTATTCCAAATCATGACAGTCTGACCCGGCAAGATGGTGATACAGGAACTTCGTATGGTGGGGGAAGACGTGGACCTGGTCCAGTTTGGGAAGAGCGCAGTACATCAAGGCAGTCCACCGATGGCACGCGGACATGGGGAAGTAGTTTATATCGCGATACGGGTGGTAACCATTGGCGAGTGGATTACACAGATACGCGTCGGGAGGATGGGACGGTAATATCAAAGGATACTGTGTTTGATTCGCATGGAGAGCCTATTAAAACCACGGTGCGTGAGAGCTTCTACGATGGCACCGCAACGGAGACCACGACCACCCATAAGACCGGTGAGCTGAGCTCAACGACAGGCCCGTTTGATAAAATATTTCCTGCTCGCAACATCGATCCGGACGCGCCGGGTGGCGCCGACCCTGTCGCGCCGAGAGGTTGGTATAACCCAATTACAGGTGCGGTCCAAAATCCGGGGATTAGAACCAACAATAATCAAGTCAATCCCGGACGCAAAGCTCGTGAACCTCAACCTGCCCAGCCGGTGATCCTTGACAAGCGAGACCTCGTGATCAATCCTCCTCCTGATGAGATGAAAGGTTCTAGTGGCAGCCCGCCTGATATCCGTCAAAACAATCCGACTATTGTTGATCCACCTCGACCACCCAATTGACATGACAGGTGATGAAAAAAGGGTTGTGGGACTTTCATATCCCTGTCTCACCGCGATACGACTTTGAAGGTATCTCCAGCAAGAATGAGCCCCTCTGTGCCATCGGCAAGCTTGACCTTGAAGCCGTCGGAATCCTGACCGTGATAGACCCCGACGACCCGAGCTGTCTCGCCTGGCTTTAGAGTTGCAACAACTTTCCCGGGCTCTAAGCCCGTACTCGCAGACCCAGGAGAAGAAGATGACTGCTCGATACTCCGAACTTCCGTCGGCTTCACGATCTCAAGAATGTTTTCTCGCTCACCGCATCCGACTGAAATAATTGCAGTCAAAATGACCAACCCAGCTAGGGTGCAACAAATCCGTGGTCGACTTGTGACATTATTGAACCCTATATTTTCTCGCATACACTCCTCAATAAATGATCCCACCCACCACCCAGTGCCGGTCGTCGGGAATGTCGATCAACAATCGGGTAAGGTTCATGCGGGCCAGCTGTGAGCCGATCTCGTCTTCCGTGAAGGCGGCGAGCAAGGAATTGTAAAAATCACGGCGTAAGATATCAGGCTCGTTGGCGGCATACTGGTCGACGATGGCTTGTGCCGCTTCCGGCGATTCAGGACGGAGCAGATCCATCACCAACACCGGTGCGCCAGGCTTCACCAACTGACGAAGCTTCTGCCAGAACTGTAACGGATTCGGCAGATGATGGAGCAGGCTGTTGGAAATCACCGCATCGACGATTCTCGCGCCCGCAACTTCTTCATACCGTTCGCAGCGCAGCGTGATACGATCAGTGAACCCTGCTTGCCTCACCGCCTCCAGTCCCAGCTGAATCATAGGAGCTGAAGCATCAACTCCGACAACCTGGCAAGCTGGATACAACTTGGCAAATCGAATGGGGATGTCGCCGGGGCCACAGCCCAGATCCAGCACCAGACCTTGCGAAAACTCCGGGAAATATTCCTTGAAGCGATCGACAAATCCCTGATTCTCTTCCGCGAAGTCGGCGCGCGCGTAGGCGTCCGCCTGCGCCGGATCGTCCATGAGTTCTGGTTCAAGCACTCGATCCATGCTTCGCTCCTCTCCAGGCTAAGGTCGAGGCTGAGGTTGAGTAAAGAGAGCAAGTCCCTTCTCGGCCTTAGCCTCAAACTAAACCTTTCCTACTGTCACTTCGTCTCCTGGCCGTACCACCCCGCCTTGCAACACCTTCGCATACACCCGACTCCAACCGGGATTTGCTTTCTGTGAAATGCGGGAGAAGTCCTCGTCCCGAAACCAGCGCCCATTGTGGCTGCAGGGCGTTGTGTAGCTGGTCACTTCGAGTTCGATCTCTGGACCAATCGTCAACCGAACTCCTGGTCGGACCAAGTCCCAGTCCACACCGGACAAGGTTAGGTTTTCACCGGACGATCCGGCATCGATGGGATGCCCTTCGTCTTGCAACCTCTCAATGAGCTCAAGTGAATACAGACAGACGGCCCGGTCAGGTCCCCCGTGGAATTTGAGATTCCGCTGCCGATCACCATCCACACCTCGTTCGCTCACCTTGGCCTCCCAGACAGGAAGCTTCGGGACTCCCCCATCGGACACGTTGATTTGATGCACATGAGGGTATGGCGGCCTGGTGGGCATCGTTACCCCTCTCCATCACAGGATTCCGGCATGAGGAATTTCATCGCCACCCAACCTTCATCCTCGCACTGTTCGGAGCAGACCAATCCGAGACCGGAAAACCGATCTATAATCTCGCGTTGTTGTTCGACCAGAATACCGGAGACCATGATTCGCGCCCCTCGCGATGCAGAACATACCAAATCGTCGGCGAGATCCAAGACAGTCTGCCGATCGAGATTGGCCAGGACAAGATCGGCAGTCTGCCGCCTCTCCTGTGGTAGATCAGCCAACGTACCGGCAATGATGTCGATCCGATCCTTCACGCCATTTTGCACCACGTACTCTCTCGCACAATCCACCGCAACAGAATCGATCTCGACTCCAATGGCAGATGCTGCACCCAGCTTCACCGCTGCCATGGCCAAAATCGCGCTGCCGGTCCCCACATCCAGAACCAGTTCTTCCCCACGAATGTCTTTCTGTAACCACGTGAGCAACATACGAGTGGTCGCATGGTGGCCGGTGCCGAAGGCTTGCTTGGGGTCGAGAATAATCTCGATATCCGTCGGGCCCAACGCGACAGGTTCCCAACTTGAGTGAATGACCAGACGTCCGATTCGAAGGGGCTTCACGGAGCGAGCCCACGCCTCATTCCAATCCTGAGCCGGCACGCGTGTCATGGAAAGAGAATGTTCGCTGCTGGCTGTCACCTGATCTGAAAGGGCCGCACGCACCGATGCCAGCCTCTCCTCGTTCCAGTGCTCTTCCGCCCAATAGACGTGAACCTCATCGCCATCTTCCCAGGCTCCTTGAACCGTCGGATCATCAAGTCGGCTCAGCAGTTCTCCCGTATCGACAGAACCGCGAATACACACATCCACCCAGTCATTCGGCATCATCATGTTTCACGCCGTGATTGGCACGCCTATCAAGCCATGCCGGAGATGCAGCATGATTTGACGTTCCCCGCCCGTTCCCAGTAAGGTCGCTGGTTATGGCAGGCTCACGCATCGCCCAGATCGAGACGATTATCCGACGCACCGACCGCCTCATTACTCAAGGAGCCGAGACCAGCGCCACGTTCACCCGATGGCGGTTGGCGATTTTCCTCATCGGCTTCGTCAGCACCATAACCCTCTACAAACTCGATTGGTATCACATCGGCAATCTGGCGTTCGGAGCCTTCCTGGTCCTCTTCATCACCGTGGCGGCGTATCATAACAGGGTGGAAACCAGGATTCACCGACTTCGGCAATGGAAGCAGATCAAGCTGGCTCATCTGGCACGCATCGGCTTGGATTGGGTGGCCATTCCGCCCAGACCAGGCGAAGCTCCGAAGTCTCACCCCTATGCAAACGACCTTGATCTCCTCGGAACTCATTCCTTGACCCATCTACTCGATACCACCGTGTCGGACCATGGCCGAGAGCGTTTGCACAGCTGGTTGCTCAATCAACCTCCGATTCCAATTGAATGGCAGGCCCGCCAGAATCTGGTGAGAGAGCTAACCCCGCGTTCCTTATTTCGCGACCGCTTGGCTCTTGAAGCCAAACTGACAGGAGACCAAGAAATCAACGGCAGGCGACTCGCTGCCGTGCTTGAACACCCGGTCGGCCTGCTGCACCTTGATATCATCCTGATCATCCAGAGTTTTCTCGCGCTGACGACCATAAGTCTCGCGTCAGCTTCAATGCTCGGCCTGCTTCCCGGTTATTGGATGTTCTCATTTGCGGCCTATGCGTTGATCTATTTCATGACCGATCAAGGGGAAGAGCTGCTGGAACATGCGGTCGGTCTACACCATGAGACCGAACGACTTGCCCTCGTCCTCGGCTACCTCGAGCGCCACGCGCGGCGACAAGGTACAGCCCTCGCCTCGGCCTGCGCGAATTTGCTGGCCGGGGCCAGTCCCATGCTGCACCTCCACCGGGCCGCACGAATCCTTCACGCGATCAGCATCAAGGCCCATCCCCTCGTCCATCTGGCCGTCAACGCGTTGTGCCCATGGGATCTGTGGTTCACTCGACGGCTGTCTCACATTCAGCAGGCGATCAAGAGTCGCCTCCCGCAGTGGCTGGCCTGTGTGGCTGAAGTCGAAGCGGCATCGGCTCTGGCGACCTTTGCCTATCTCCATCCGACCTACGCATGGCCCGCTCCTCTCATCCCAGGCGCCGAACAGAACGGCACACCCCCTGCTTTCCACGCCGACCGACTCGGCCATCCGTTACTGCCCGCTAACACCCGTGTGACAAACGACGTTCATCTGAAAGGACTCGGCTCCATTCATCTGATTACCGGCTCGAACATGTCCGGCAAGAGTACGTTCTTGCGAACGATCGGCATCAATCTCTGCCTGGCGCAAGCCGGCGCCCCTGTGTGTGCACATTCATGTGAGTGGACCTGGAGTCGACTGGCCTGCTGCATTCGTGTCGATGATTCGCTCGATGCCGGTCTTTCGTTTTTCTATGCCGAGGTCAAACGTCTCAAAACGATCCTGGATGCCACGAGGGACCGCGCCTTGCCACCCGTCCTGTTCCTGATCGACGAGATCTTCAAGGGTACCAATAATCGAGAGAGGCTCATCGGCAGCCGTGCCTACATAACCGCCCTGTCGCACGGACACGGCTTCGGTCTCGTCAGCACCCACGATTTGGAGCTCGCGGATTTGGAATCGGAGGTGCCCGGCCTGATGAACGCGCACTTTCAAGAAACCGTCTCGGCCGGAGCGCTTCAGTTCGACTACCGGCTCAGACCGGGCCCCTGCCCCACGACAAATGCCCTGCGAATTATGGAACTTGAAGGACTGCCTATTTCCCCCGCTGCAAAAATCAGGCACAATAGCCCGCACGAATGACCACCTCAGCCGGTCCTGTCATCCAATCTCATTCCCATCCTCTCCGCGGTCTGCTCATCGCTCAATTTTTTGGAGCATTCAACGACAACGCCTGGAAATTGATGGTGGCACTGCTGGCCATCCGTGAGGTTTCAGCGGTCGTCGGCCCATCCGGACCGGCCTTCGAAGCAGCCTCTCAGACTCAAGCCACCATCGCCTTTGTCGTTTTCAACCTACCGCTCATGTTGTTTTCCGTCGTTGCGGGAGTCGTGTCCGACCGCCTGAGCAAGCGGACCGTCATCATCGGCCTGAAGGTGGTTGAAGTCGCACTCATGGGGGCCGGAACTCTGGCTCTCTGGAGGGACCCCACGGGTGGATGGCCCGCCTTGGTCGTCTTGGCAGGCTTAGGGGTCCACAGTGCGTTCTTCAGTCCTGCCAAGTACGGCATTCTGCCCGAGCTGCTTCCCTATGAAAAGCTCTCGTTCGGTAATGGACTGCTGAAAATGTGGACGTTCTTCGCCATCATCGCCGGCACGACGGCCGGCGGCCTTTTTCTGGGCCTATCCAGCACCAGTCCATGGCTGGCCGGGCTCGCACTGACCATTTTTTCCGTTGTCGCACTGGTTGCCGCCTTGACCGTGCCGCATGTGCCGGCTGCCAGATCAGAAGGCGGGGTAGGTGTCACGCTGGCCGTTGGTTGGGGGGCGTTGCGCGCAGATCGCATGCTACGACTGGCCATCGGTATCAACATCATGTTCTGGACGATCGCCAGTCTATTCGGCCAGGACATGCTGATCTATGCCAAAAGCCGCCTTGCGTTGTCCGACGAGTTATCCGGGCTCCCACTCGCCATCCTTGGGATCGGTATCGGCATCGGCGCGGTCCTGGCCGGTCGTCTCTCTGCCTCAAAAATCGAAATCGGCCTGATCCCGCCCGGCTGCGTGGGCCTGAGTGCGGGCTTGCTCGCACTGGGTCTCATTCCGCCGGACCTGACGAGCGCGTTGCTGTTGATGGCCGTGCTTGGTCTCGCCAGCGGTTTCATCAATGTCCCGATTAATGCCCTGATCCAATGGCGGGCTCCAGCCGATCGACGCGGAGCCGTCATTGCCCTCGGCAACACCTTTATGTTCGGCGGCATACTGGCCGGCTCTTTGGGTGCGGGATTCCTATCGAAGTTGGGCCTTTCGGCCACTGACATCTTACTGGCCTGCGGAGTGGTGTCGTTGGTCGGCACCGCCCTCGTATTTCATCTGTTACCGGATAGTCTGCTCCGATTCGTGGTGGTGTTACTTCCCCGCCCCATCTATCGCGTGACCGTTCTTGGAAACGAGTCCGTGCCCCGAGAAGGTCCGGCACTTTTGGTCCCGAACCATGTATCCTTTGTAGACGGCCTCTTGCTCATGGCAAGCCTGGATCGCCCCATCCGTTTTGTCGTCGATGCCCGCTACGCGGAACATCCTCTGTTCAGGCCGCTCATGAAAGCCCTGCGTGCGATCCCTATCACGTCCAACGAGGGACCGCGTGTTATTTTGCACGCCTTGCAGGAAGCCGGGAAAGCCCTGGACGAAGGTGAGCTGGTCTGCATGTTCCCCGAAGGGCAGATTACTCGTACCGGCACGCTCTTACCGTTTCGGCGGGGTTTCGAACACATTATGAAAGGACGAACAGCTCCCATCATTCCTGTTTATTTGGACCGCATGTGGGGCAGCATTTTCAGCTTCAATCGTGGACGGTGTCTCTGGAAGATCCCGGAGCAGTTTCCTTACCCCATCACCGTCTCATTCGGGGTGCCGTTGCCTCCCGAGACGACGGCAGATACCGTTCGCGAAAAAATTCGTGAGCTGGGTGAAGTCGCCTGGCAGCTCAGAAAACCCGCCCGCCGATCTCTCCATCGTCAGTTCATTTCAGC
The DNA here is from genome assembly GCA_037445435.1 of Nitrospira sp. Lineage (GTDB taxonomy): Bacteria > Nitrospirota > Nitrospiria > Nitrospirales > Nitrospiraceae > Nitrospira_D. The sequence goes on from JBBIKN010000054.1 coordinate 16,291, forward strand.
CATGCGTCGCTATCCGTTCCGCCTCGCCATGGCGGACCAGAATCGCCCACATGTTTCATCCTTACAAGCCCTGATTGGATCGATCGTCCTTGCGAGGGCTCTTCAGCCCTACTGGCAAGATCAAGAACGTGTGGGCGTTCTGCTGCCGCCGGCGGTCGCCACTGGTCTGGTAAATGTCGCCGCGCCGCTTTGCGGCAAGGCAGTCGTGAACTTGAACTACACGGTCGGGAAATCCGGATTAGAGGACGCCGTGCGTCTGGCGGGTCTCCGCACGATCGTCACGAGCCGTACCTTCATCGAAAAAGCCAAACTCGAACTACCGGATGGACCAACGGTGATTTGGCTGGAAGACGTGGCCAAAACGATCGGCACCGGTCAGAAAGCACTGGCTGCGCTGCTGGCCCTCTTCGCTCCATGCCGCCTCATTGAACGGACCTGTGGGCAAACTACTCCGCTCACCTCCGATAGCTTGGCCACGATCATTTTCAGCAGCGGCAGCACCGGAGAACCCAAAGGCGTCATGCTTTCGCACTTCAGCATCGATGCCAACACCCAAGGCGCGACGCAGGTGCTCCATCTCTATCAAGATGAGCGCGTTCTCGGTATCCTGCCATTTTTCCATTCATTCGGATACATGGTGTTCTGGTTTGTGATGTTCAACAACGCCGCGATGATCTTTCATCCCTCGCCCCTCGACGTGGCGGCGATCGGCGAACTTGTTCAGCGGTATCGCATCACCTTCCTCGTTCTCACACCGACGTTCCTGCAGCTCTATTCGCGCCGCTGTACCCCGGAGCAATTCAGTTCAGTGCGCGTCATCCTCACCGGCGCGGAAAAACTGTCGGCACGGCTCGCTCAAGCTGTCGAAGGCAAGTTCGGCATCGGCCCCATCGAAGGCTACGGCGTGACGGAATGTGCCCCTGTCATTGCCGTGAATTGCCCGGACTTCCGCGCGGCCGGCTACTACCAACCGGCCTCGCGCCGCGGCACCGTCGGTCAGCCGCTTCCCGGTGTGTCGGTGCAGATTGTTGATCCTGATAGTTACACACCGCTCCCGTCCGGCACACCGGGAATGTTGCTCGTCAAGGGACCGAATGTAATGAACGGCTATCTTGGGCGCGAAGACCTCACGGCTCAGGTCATGCGGAATGGCTGGTACATCACTGGTGACATCGCTTCCTTAGATGAAGACGGATTTTTGACGATCACCGACCGGCTTTCACGTTTCTCAAAAATCGGGGGAGAAATGGTTCCACATGGCAAGGTCGAAGAAGCGTTGCAGCAAGCAGCCGGAGCCGACACCCAGGTCTTTGCCGTAACCGGTCTTCCAGACGAGAAAAAAGGAGAGCGGCTGGCAGTCCTCCATACGCTGGAGGAATCCCGCATTGCTCAGATCCTGGAAAAGGTCTCGGCGAGCGGCTTGCCCAATCTGTTCATTCCGGGAAAGCACGAGTTCGTCAAGGTCGATGCGTTACCGGTCCTGGGAACCGGCAAGCTCGATCTGCGAGGCCTGAAGCGGATTGCGATGGAGAGACTGCAAGGAAGTGCCGAGTCCTGATGTCTCCAAGGCAACAGATGAGGGACTCACGTTGGCGGACCTACGCGAGGCGAATATCCGGTGTGAGATAACGTTCCATGACCGGCAAGAGACTCATCGATTGCCATGTCCACCTCGCGGCGCTGCCGGAGGGCGACAACGGTTGCTTTATCTCGCCGAAACTCCTTCAGAGTCCGCTCTTCCGCTTCCTGCTGTGGAAACACGACCTCTCCCCATCCCATCCGCGCGAAACCAACCAGAAGTATCTTGAGCACCTTCTGACGGAGCTCCGCGCTTCACGGCACGTCTCCAAAGCGGTACTCCTCGGCATGGATGGGTTCTACGACCAGACCGGTCTGCTCAATCGCCGACATACAGATTTTCTCGTCAGCAATGACTACGTCTTCAAGATAGTACGAGCCTACCCCGATGTCTTTCTAGCCGGCCCCTCGATCAATCCCCAACGCGAAGATGCCATCGACGAAGTCCATCGTTGTGCGGACGCCGGTGCCGTCTTGATCAAAGTCTTACCCAACACCCAGCACTTCAACCCGGCTGACCCGAAGTACATTCCGTTCTATCGTGCATTGGCTCGGAGGAGGTTGCCGTTTTTGAGTCATGTCGGTTACGAATTCAGCCTGGTCGGCAAGGATCAGTCACTGGGAGACCCGGATCGCCTGCGCCTGGCACTCGACGAGGGCGTGACCGTCATCGCCGCTCACGCCTGCAGCTACGGGCTGATCTTTTATGAAAAATTTCTTCCTACATTATTGAACTTCTGTCGGCATTATCCGAGCTTCTATGCCGACATTTCCGCCCTCACCCAGCCCCATCGATTGAAAATGCTGTTGCATCTCAGGCACCACCCGGAGCTGCAATCTCGTCTCCTCTTTGGAACAGACTATCCGCTGTCGGTCTTTCACCTAGCTGCGTGGGGCCGCGTGGGCTTTGGCAGGTTGTGGAACATGATTCGCACGAAGAACCGCTTCGATCGACAGGTCGCCGTCTGTGACGGGCTCAATGTCCGTTTTCGCTCACTCGGAGAACTACTGGTCCACTGATCACGTCTCAACACGACAAGCCATGGATCGTGATCAGATACTCGTCGCACTCCGCGGAAGAATCTTCGCCTTCTCGACATCATCGAGGATCATGCCGAGGCCCCTGACGTAGACAAACCATGACAGGAATCAATACGGTGGGTTGCGACCTGTTCTCACAACAAATAAGGCCGTTCTCCTTTTGGAGAACGGCCTTTCTATGAACGGGCGCCAACCGTGATGACCTACGGACTGACGGAGATGCGATCCTTGATCAAGTCGAAGGTTTCTTTGGGAACCACGTTTTTCGCCACCAATTCACCCTTCACGCGATAGGGGCGATTGCTCACGATGCGATCGGCCTCGTCCTGCTTCAGCCCGAGGAAGAGGATCATGTCATTGGCTGAAACCTTATTAATGTTCATCGCGGCCGAACCAGGTACCGGGGAGACCGTAGCGGTTCCGGCTGGGACCTGGCTTGGAGTCAGAGTCGCTGTTTGAGCCGATGTCCCGGACCGATCCTTCAGCTCCTTTTGGTAACGGGCGACCAGCGATTTCAGCGTCTCGTTATGACGTTTCACATCTTGATATTCCTGCCGCACGTTCTTATTCTGCGCCGACAATGCTTTGACTTTCTCTTCAAGTTCTTTGGTTCGTCCTTCGATCGCGCCACGCTCCGCATCACGTCCGTGCTCGATGCGTTGGAGTTCATCGCGAGCCGCTTGCGCCTCATTGCCAAATTTCACGTTCAGTTCTTTAAGGGTTCGGACCTGTTGCTCCATGGCGCTCTTCTGTTGCCGGGTCTTCTCCAATTCCATCTTGATGTTGTCCGCCTCGGCCAGCGCCTCTTGGTATTTCTTGTTGGATACGCAACCCGTAGTCAACACCGCCCCCATCAACACTATTGCCGTCCACTCGCGTCTCATGCGATCCTCCCTCCATCAAATCCTACGGCTTGCCCGTGTATCGTGTGCACTATCGCTTCCACCGGCTACGACCGTGGTTCTTTTGATTTCTTCTTGTGTGTATGCCAACATCCGTACATTGTCAATATATTTGCTTTTGTGGGAAATCGGTTCCGTTCCAACGCGACGGCCAATGACAAACCATCTGCTTGACGAATCGTCTTCGCTTTGTGATCATCGCTCCCATTCTATCAGAGCGGATCGTGAGGATTGAAATCTCAAGCTCACTATCCGACATCCATCCTACCATGGTGTACGCATGAATGAATGGGGCACAACGCTCGCAGTGATACTGGGGATCGTCGAAGGACTCACGGAGTTCTTGCCCGTCTCGTCCACGGGGCACCTTATCTTGGCAGGCCATGCCCTCGGATTCACCGGCGACATAGCTGCCAACGCGGAAATCTCCATCCAGTTGGGTGCCATCCTTGCCGTCATCGTCTTTGAACGTGAGAAAATCGGGCGGCTTCTATCCGGCGCCTGGCAGGAACAGAAGACCTTCCGTGCCGCCTCGACAAACAAGTCTCCCGCCCCATGGTCCGACCGTGTCCGCGCCTCCATGCGCAGGCATCCCAACCTCTGGTTCTTGTTGGGGCTCGGGATCGCCTTCCTGCCCGCAGCCATACTCGGCCTGTTGGCTCACGGCTGGATCAAATCGCACTTGTTCACCCCCCTGACGGTGGCTTCAACATCGATCTTGGGAGGCATCATCATCCTCGTCGTGGAAGCGACGAAACGGACCAGCCATGCCAAGAGTCTGGATCAGGTGTCGGCGGCTCATGCTTTCTGGATCGGGCTGGCACAATGCGCCTCCCTCATCCCCGGCATGTCTCGCTCCGGCTCGACGATCGTCGGAGGGCTTCTCGCCGGGTTAGACCGCAAAGTGGCCACGGAATACTCTTTTTTTCTCGCACTTCCGACTATCATCGCCGCCACGGTCTATGAAACATGGAAAGCACGAGGGACGTTTACCGACCAGGATTTCATGGCGCTCGGCCTCGGCATGGTCATCTCATTCCTGGTGGCCTGGGCGGTCATCGCCGCCTTCCTGACCTATGTCCAGCGGCATACCTTGCGGGTCTTTGCGTACTATCGTATTATTCTCGGAGTTTTGGTCATGTTGGTCGTCCGATAAAAAGAAAAAGGAGTTGTGTATGTCTTCGGATACGATTCATGTCTACGATACGTGGGTCAATGGCAAGAACGGTCGCATTCACTTCGATGTCATGACGACGGATGAAGCCACTGCGCTCAAGCTCGCCAAGGAGTATCTAGTCAGTATCGGGGAACCGACCGCGACGGTGACCACGAAGGAGTGCCAATTCTGTCACAGCGAACCGCTGTTCATGTTCTC
>JBBIKN010000055.1:0-21137 GCA_037445435.1 Nitrospira sp.
TGTTCACGTCAGATGCCGGGAGAAGCCAATTTCCACGGAAATCGGGACACAACCCATCCTTTGGGAGGATTAGAGTCCTCTCGGGCGGGTGTGCATTCCCACAGCTGATCCTTAGATTCTAGACTTGCGTCCTGGTGGCCTATGCCTTCGCCGATTAACCTGTCTGTTGTTGTACCCGTCTACAATGAGCAAGAGAGCGTCGTTCCGCTCTATCAGCGAATTCGGGAGGCCTGTGACCCCTTGAGCATCGCCTATGAGATCGTATTCGTGGACGACGGAAGCCGCGACCGGACATTCCAGATTCTTGAAGGCTTGCATGAGACGGATGAGGCGGTGGTGAGAGTGGTTCGATTTCGGAGAAACTACGGTCAGACAGCAGCTATGGTCGCTGGATTCCGAGCCGCTAGGGGTAAGATCGTTGTCAGCATGGACGGAGACCTTCAAAATGATCCGAAGGATATCCCCGCGTTCCTGAGGAAAATGAAGGAGGGCTATGATGTTGTATGTGGATGGCGGAAGAACCGAAAGGACAAGTTCCTTTCTCGCAAACTGCCGTCCAAGGTTGCCAATTGGTTGATAGGAAAGATTACCGGGGTACCTATCCACGACAATGGATGCTCCTTGAAAGCCTACACATCCGAGGTCATTAAACGTGTTCCCCTTTATGCCGAAATGCACCGATTTATCCCGGCCATGTCAACATTGACCGGAGCGAGGATTGCCGAGATTGTCGTTCGCCATCACGCTCGACAGTTCGGCAAGAGCAAGTACGGAATTTCCAGGGCATGGCGCGTATTCCTTGACCTCTTTCTTATCAAGATGCTTGTGGGCTTCTCATCCAAACCGGCGCTCTGGTTTAGCAGTCTAAGTGTTCCTGCAATCCTTTTCGGATTCGGCTGCGCTATCAGCATCCTCTTTATCGAGAAACCTGGTATCGTCCTGCCAGTGCTTTCCCTCTTGTTTTGGCTGATGGCAGGACATCTGATCGCGATGGGAATCCTCGGAGAGATGATATTGAAGACGGGGACGTTTTTTCCCACTCGAATGCTCGCGCAGGGCACTGTCGCACAGAAAGGCCACCTACTGTAAGAACCAAGGAGCACGGCTATGCCTTTCTCATCTGGCCAGATACCACAGGCTGCGAGAACCTCATCGGATATGCAATGTCCACGGGTGACAATTTCGGTGGTTGTCCCAGTCGCTGAACCGAAACGGCATGACAACCTCGATGAGATTTACTGGGCTTATGCTGAAATCCTGAGTCGGGAGGGTCAGTCGTTTGAATTTCTTTTTGTGATAGATGGAGGGTTGGATGCAGTAGCCAGACGGCTTGATGCGCTCGTTGCAGTCGGATATCCGGTCAGGATCGTCCAGTTACCAAGAGCCTTCGGTGAAGCCACCGCGCTGGCAGTAGGATTCGAGCAGGCAGTCGGCGACATCATCATCACAGTCCCGGCCTATTTTCAGACAGAAGCCACGGGACTGCAGCATGTGTTGGATCTCCTCAACCATGGCTATGACCTCGTAGTAGGAAGACGTTCTCCAAGGAAGGATGCGTGGTTGAATCGCTTACAAAATAGAGGGTTTCATTTTCTATTGCGATACTTTACGGGAATTGCCTTTCACGACATGGGCTGCGGGTTACGTGGATTCAAGAGGCGAGTGCTTTCCGAGGTGCAAGTCTATGGTGACCTCCACCGATTCATACCTATCTTGGCACATCAAAGGGGGTTCCGGGTGACGGAAGTGTCGGTTCCCCAACATCAACGCGACACGAAGCTGCGGCTCTATCGGCCAGGTCTCTATTTGCGTAGATTCCTCGATATCCTGACCATCGTCTTCCTGTTCAAGTTCACCAAAAAACCGCTGCGGTTTTTTGGCCTCATCGGGGCGAGTCTTTTTGGCGCAGGGGTGACAATTTCTACGGCGCTGGCTTTCCAGCGACTCATGGGATCGACTGCGCTTGCTGATCGCCCGTTGCTCATTCTGGGTGTGCTGTTGATGGTCTTGGGTGTTCAGATCGGTTCGATCGGGCTGCTTGGTGAGATGATAATTTTCACGCATGCGAGGAAGCTCAAAGATTATGCCATCGACAAGGTCCTACGCTGACAGGGCAAGAGCAATAAGCCCACGAAAGCCACAATCGATCATTTCTTCTGAGTTTCATGTCTAAGAGGTAACTGTATGAAACAATTCTATCGGTCTCACGCACTGCAGGCCATTCTCGTTCTCGTCGTATCAGCACTTGGTTTACTGGCTCCGCCATCCTCGCTGGCCCAGAGTACTTATGAGCAGTACTTGCAACCCCAAGTACGTCCCCCGGAACAAACGTTCGATTATTTCACTGCAAGGCGGGACCCGAATGCCGCCGAGACCCTTCACCTGGTCGAATCGTATCATCTCACCGATGACACCTTCGGAAGAAAGTTCAATGCAGGCAGATATTGGGATGCCGTAGGAGAGCTACGATTCGTTCTGAGCTACTTTCCAAACCACCCCAGGGCGTTGTCCCTTTTCAATACTTGTGCGGCCTTGCTACAAAAGCCAATCCTGCCGGTTCCATATTACGACCGCGCCATACATCTCTTCCCCAGTTATGCGATAACGTTTCAGCAATACGGGACGTATCTGCTAACCATTGACAAATTCGAGGAAGGTACGAAGGCGTTGCAGCATGCGCTAACACTTGATCCCAAGTTGCCCTTGGCACACGTGGGGTTGGCACGGGTCTACTTGAAAACTGGAAACAAGGCACTTGCTAAGCAAGAAATCGAGGCCGCAAGAAATCTCGGCTTTAACGGAAAAGTTGAGGGTCTAGACTAAGCCGCGCTGGCGCCCTTCGGACGCTCGTCATTTTCACGCAACGCTTCTCGGTCCATCTATTCACTTGAACATGAATCTCCTTTACTTGGCACATCGAATACCTTTCCCTCCCAACAAGGGGGACAAGATCCGTTCCTATCATCAAATCGCACACATGACGAAGAGCCACCGTGTCCATCTGGCGTGCCTGGTTGACGATCCACAAGACCTGCGGCACATCCGACCTCTCGAGAAACTCTGTGCGTCCGTCAGTGCGGTGTATCGGGGAAGCCGAAGCGCTTTCTTGGCGAGCACGCGAGCTTTGTGGACGCGACGTCCTCTCTCGGTTGAAGCATTCTATTCGAAGAAACTCCAAGATGCCGTCGATCGGCTGCTTGCCCAGGAGAAGATTGATTGCATCTTCGCGTTCTCTTCGACCATGGCCGAGTACGTTGCTCGCGTCACTGATATACCTAGAGTTATGGACTTCGTTGATATGGATTCTGAGAAATGGCGATTGTATGCCAGCTTCCACACCCCACCAAGATCGGTGTTATACAAACTGGAAAGCCATCGATTAAGCGCTTACGAACGGCAGGTTGGGCAAACGTTCGATCATTCGATTGTCATTTCGGAGGAAGAAGCTATTACGCTGCGCCGTGGTGTCACGCACCGACCAATTTCTGTGATTCCAAACGGAGTGGACCTTAATTACTTTCAGTCACAGGTTTCGGCACCGTCTCGGTCAGATCATCCACTCATCGTCTTCAGCGGCGCCATGGATTACTTCCCGAATATCGATGCGGTTCATTACTTCTGCACAGACATATTGCCTCGCATAACGCGCCGGGTTCCGCATGCCCGATTGTCCATTGTCGGGCGGAGCCCGGATTCGCGGGTTCAAGCACTCAGCAAGCTGCGTAACGTGGAAGTCACCGGCACTGTGCCAGACGTGCGTCCGTTTCTGTCCCGGGCGCACGTAGCGGTTGCCCCACTGCGCATCGCGCGGGGTATTCAGAACAAGATCTTGGAAGCGATGGCTATGAGACTCCCTGTCGTCGGCACCTCGTGTGCGTTCCAGGGAACATTCGCAACCTCAGGTGACGGTATTCGCATTGCTGACACACCAGACGAATTCGCCGAAGGCGTGACGACTTTTCTACTGGATCGAGAAGAACAATATGCGTGTGCATCGAGAGCCCGCGCGTATGTAGAGCGTTATCACCATTGGGAGACTCAGCTCGAAAAGCTTGACTCAATCTTGCGTCAGGCCCTGCTCTCCTCGCGCGCAGCTTGAAGCTCATCCCGAAATGGCCAAAAATACGCTTCTCTTTCTTGGAGTGTTCGTAATCCTTTCACTGGGAGGAGAATGGGTGGTCCGGTATGCTTTCAGAGAGGTGACGACCACGGCCGACAACTCAAGCTATTTCGCGCGACGGTGGAAGGAGCATCACGTACGGTTGAACGACTGGGGATATCGCGAGAGGGAGTTCTCTGCGGAGAAACCAACGGGGGTGTACCGGATCGCTGTGGTCGGTGACTCTTTGACTTATGGCCAGGGAATCGCTGAGCAAGATCGATTTTCAAATCTGATCGAACTGAGGCTCAACAGGAGCGCAAGCGATTACGAGGTTTTGAACTTCGGGCGTCCGGGCGCCGAAACGGTAGACCATCTGGCAGTGATCGGCACGATTGTGGGAAAGGTCAGACCGGACTTCATCCTGCTCCAATGGTATGTCAACGACTTCGAAGGTCAGGTCACCTCACCGCGACCGGCGCCACGCCCGTTCATCCCTCATTGGGAGATCCACGCACTGCTGCATCGGTCGTCGGCTCTATATTACCTGCTCAACCAACAATGGTGCCAGCTCCAGATCCGCTTCGGTCTGGTCAAGAGTTACCCTGAGTATCTTTTTCAACTGTTCGGAAATCCGGCCAGCGCTGAATCTCAGCTAGCGATCAGGACGCTTGAGGATCTTATTGAGACCAGTTACCGACTCGGTGTCCCCATAGGAATCGTCCTGTTTCCGGATACGGGTTATCAGGAAGGCCGCCCCTATCCCTACGGTTACCTTCACGAGCGGGTCTTGGATACGTGTACCCGTAAACAGATTCCTTGCCTCGACCTCAGGGACGCGCTGGCTCCCTACTATAACCCACATGACAGTCGGCGACTTCGGGCCAGCCGGCTTGACGGCCATCCGAGCGCATTGGTCAACAGACTAGCTGCCGATCGCATCTTGGAGGAATTTGAGCCAATCTGGCGTACACAAAGGGCTCAGAATATCTCTGTTCCGCCGACAATGCGGCATGCGAGAATCGTCAGCTCCTAACCCATATGGCGCATAATCCCGCTCATCCACTGTAATGTAACTATTTTCCCGAGCACAACCGTGAGGGTCACATACCATCAAGATGACGCTCGTAGCTGGGATAAGTACGTTGCGAGCAATCCGCGGGGGACACTCTTTCATACGAGCGGTTGGAAGCGTGTTATCGAAAAGACCTTTTGGTACCGTCCTTACTACCTTCTTGTTGAGGATTACGGAACGATCAAAGGTTGCCTCCCGCTCTTTCATACAAGACTGTGGCCGTTCCACAACGGGTTGATGTCGGTCCCTTTTGGTATGGCAGCGGGAATCTGTGCAGATGACGAGACGGCTGCCTCCGCCCTGCTCGAGGAAGCTCGCCGTCTAACCGGTAGGCTTGGAGCGACATATTTGGAACTGAGGCACGCCCAGGCGAACAACTTTCAGCTTGAGACACAAGATCTTTACTATACTTTTGAACGGGAGATTTTCGAGGATGATGAGAAAAACATGGCGGCGATTCCGAGGAAACAACGGCGCATGGTCCGTGAAGGAATTAAGGCCGGGCTCACTGCAACCGTGAGTCGGAGCCCGGAGGATTTCAGGGCTTTCTACGAGATCTATGCGCATAGCGTCAGAAATCTTGGGACGCCTGTCTTCCCGATACGATATTTTCAAGCGTTGTTCCAGGAGTTTCCAGAGCGATGCATAATCCTCTCGGTTTGGCATGAGACTATTCGCGTCGCAGCAGTCATGGCGTTTTCCCACATGGACCGTCTCATGCCGCTGTACGGAGGGTCGCTAAGATCCTATCAGCGCTACGCAGTTAACGACTTCATGTATTGGGAGTTGATGCGGTACGGCTGCGCACAAGGCCTGAAGATCTTCGATTTCGGCCGGAGCAAGAAAGGGACAGGCGCCTTTGATTTTAAACGACATTGGGGCTTTGAACCGCGCGCCCTTCCGTACCAATACTATCTGCCAAGAGGAGGATCGATTCCCAATGTCAATCCCCTTAACCCGAAGTACCGCTTCTTCATCGCAGCATGGAAAAAACTACCGCTGGAGGCTACGAAAATCCTCGGTCCCGTCCTGGTGAGATTCTTCCCCTAATTCAGGTGTCCGGTTGTTGGTCTTGAACGATTTGTCATCCGTGCCTTGAATCCCTTTTTACTCGCGCACGCAGGAACCCCCTGCTGTAAATCCGTGCAGCTCCATTGTGGCCAGCGAACCGGATTGCATGATCACCAACCACACTAAACCACTGCGGTCGGCAATAGCCGTGGGGGCAGTTTCGTCGAGTGGAGCCTTCAGCCAGGTTTATCCCAGAGGCAGCCTGCTCTCTTGGACTCAAACCTCTGTCACGAACTGGGAACTCATCCACATCTTGGTCATGACCGCTGTCGCAGGGTGGCTACGGCTCCCTGATCTAGGCACCCTCAGCTTGTACGGGGATGAAGACTATACGATCCTGGCAGTTCAGGCGATCTTGACAGATGGATTTCCGCACATGCCATCAGGGATGGGGTATTGGCGAGCCATTCCCTACTCCTACATTGCCGCTGCCTCGTCCTGGTGGTTCGGACTCTCCGCATTCTCCATTCGTCTCCCAAGCGCTATCTTTGGTGCCCTCACCGTCCCTGTTTTTTACGCGATCGCCAGACGTCTTACCGGCGCTCATCCTGCGGCGCTGGCTTCGTGGCTGCTGGTGTTCTCCGCATGGCACGTGGATGTCTCTCGAGAGGGCCGCATGTACGCCATGTTTCTTGCGTTCTTTCTCCTATCGATCTTCTACCTTTTGAAAGGGCTTACAGAGGATCGAACGATGTACAAGGTACTGGCCTTCTTCGTGTCCTCCGTGACCGTCACCTTACATCATCTCGGGAGTCTGGTGTGCGGTATTTGGCTCATTGCGTTCCTGATCCACATTCCTACACGGCCCCGGTTCACGAGGTTCACCGGGGCCGCAGCAGCTACGGGACTGTTGGGGCTCTCCTCGATCCATAATCGACTCATCACGTTCGATGTCCCTGGCAAAGATAGGGGAGGCATGACATCGGGATTGTTGTCGCTCTTGCACCTTGACTATGCCCCTAAGACGGAAATGCTTTTGCATTTCCTCGATCATCATGCGGTTGGATACGCCTGTCTTGTCATACTTGTGGTAGCTTTTGCGATATATGTTCTGAAAATCCACCGCCCGACCAATGGCATCCCTCCTGAATTAACCATTGGACTACTAGGCGTTCTGACTCTGGCGCTCCTGAACCTGTTTGGGCTGATTCTTCTCATATCTCTGATTGCAGTCTTTTGGTATGGCAGACAGGTGTGGGATCTGGTTCGTTCGGCTTATGTCAGCCGCATGGCGGCCATAACTGTCGCAATGGCGATCTTCTGGATAGGTTACGGACTGTTCTTTTGGCAGGGAGGAGGAAACGAACTGCTCTCTTGGGTCGACATCACCAAGAAAGCGCTGAAGCAGAGTGTCTATTATCCATCTCTCCACGTCGCTGCCTATGCCTCCGCATTTCCCGTCATGACCATGATAGTCCTTGCCGGCACCCTCTTTTGGGGCTTGGCCTTCCACGAAGGTCGATCGTCCAGTCGTCCCGAACCCATTATGTTCGGTTTATTTTGGTTTCCACTGATGGCGCTTGGATTTAAGAAGGAATGGATCTATCTCCGCTACACAATCATGGTGTATCCGTTTTACGTGCTGATTTTTTCATGGACCATCATCCGTGTGGTCGAGCGATTGCGTGATCTTTGGACTTCCTCACACGGAACGATCGGGCAGTGGCTCGCTGCCGATCGAGGAGTTCTTCCAGTGTCGTTGATCGTTCTTCTTCTCGTGGTCCCTGTCATCAATGAGGAGCATGGTCTAGCCGACGCCTACGACACTAGCCACTTGGGGTACACGCAGGAGATTGATGCCTCTTGGCATGGGTTTCCGTTTCATCCGGATCACGAGAGCGCGGGGATCTTCGTGAAAAGCCAGCTTGGTGTCGCTGATATTGTGATCGCCATGGATGTGTGCCAACAACACTACTATATCGGCCGTGTGGACTACTGGCTGACATCCCTGGAGAATCGAAATGCGTTCGGTTATCTGAAGGAAGGGCGTTGGTACGACATTTATACGGCCTCTCCCGTTCTTACGACGGAGGAGGAACTTGAAGGGCTCCTTAACCGATACGCAGGCAGGAGAGTGTGGCTTATCACTTCGGCTGAATCGTCGCCGCCATTCTCCATGCCCATAACGACGACCCGCTTGTCGGAAGAGCGTTTCATCGGAAGAGATGGTCAGACGAGGGTGTTTGTGTTTGACGCGCGCGCATGAACCCCGACATCGAAGCGAGGGCAAGAAGTAGTGTGGCATGGTCGGCGATAACTTCAGCGCTCGGCCAGCTCGTCACGTTCGTCTTCGGGATCATGCTCGCCAGATTGTTGGCTCCAGATGATTTTGGATGCCTGGCAGCCATTATTATTTTTGTCGAAATCGGCAGCTCAATTGTGAGTTCAGGGTTTGTGTCGGCTTTGATTCAGCACCCATCGGTGAATGAACTCCACTATGGCAGCGTCCTGGTCGCTGGTCTCGTCTTGGGTATAACATGCAGTCTCATCCTGATCGGCATTTCGCCGTGGGTCGGAGCGTGGTTCCAAAACGAAGTGATGGGCCAAGTGCTTTCGGTCATGTCGGCCTATCTCCTGATTTTGCCGTTCATCACCATTCCAACAGCTCAGTTGCGTAAGAGGTTGGATTTCCGATCGACCGGCGTAGTTGAAGTTATTCAGCAGATGGTCACAGGTGGACTCTCGGTCTGCCTCGCCTATTTCGGCTTGGGGGTTTGGAGTCTCGTCTTCGGCCGGTTAGGGGGCAATGTGTGCCTCGCGATCTTCCTTGCCCGCCTTGCTTGTTGGACGCCGCGTTTCAGGTTTGAACGTCGCGCCTTTTTCGACTTGCTCCCCCTTAGCTTCAATGTCACGGTCGCCAACATTCTCAACGATGTCTCACAGAACATAGGATTCTCATTGATCGGGCGTCTTCTCGGGGCCAATCCTCTGGGCTTATATCATCGAGCCTACTATCTCATGACATTGCCTCTGACACGTATCACTAACTCCGTCAACAACGTATTGTATTCCGCCTTCGCTGAAGTCCAGGGAGATCCCTACCGCTCCAAGAAGGGGCTGCTTAAATCAACGTGCTATATCGCGCTCATCAGCAACCCCATCTTGATAGGGCTGTTGCTCACCGCTCCTTCTGTCATCCACACACTATATGGAGTTAAGTGGATCGGGGTTGTGAAGCCTTTACAGATCTTATGTGTTGCCGGTGGCCTGCTCGCTGTTGAACCACTGGCCGTGTCACTGATTACCGCCATGGGATACGCCGGATTCGAGCTCCGTCGTCAGGTCATCTATGTGCTGACGATGGTGGTTGGTGTGATAGCCGGTAGTCAATGGGGTTTAGTGGGAATCGCGTGGGCCACGTTAGGGGCTTCGTTCCTGTTCTTGATCCTCCTCCAGCGATTACTGAAGCGTCTGGTGAACCTGTCATTTTCCGAATATGTCGCCGTAATGGTCCCTTCATTCATCGGTTGCACGGCGATGGCAGCGGTCTTGCTAACGTACCAACAATTTGTGCAGGAGGCGATCGGCCCTTTTTCTCCGGCTATGCTGACGAGTTCCGTTTTCCTGGGAGCCGTCGCCTATTCTCTGTGTATCTGGTGGCTCGGTTCAAGAACGAACAACTTGATTGCCAGAGAAGTGATCCGTGAAATGCGTCAGTACGTCTCTGATGCGCTGTGCATGCTGTCCACTCTGCCAACCGGTCGCTTCAGCCTGCGGAAGCCGCGGAACCTGCTGTGTTAGCGCGCATTATTCATGAACGCTTCTGCTGCAATCGCGGATTCGTCGCTGCGACAAGCTTGCGTGCGGCCTTTCGGCACGCAAGCGGGCGGGCTCGCCGCTCGGTCGGTCAACATACTGTTTCAAGTATGCCTCCCTCCCTCGCGGCTCCGCGCGCCCGTCTCGCTTGGCGACTGCGCGATTTCGCGACGAACCGTCAGTAGAGTCGAACAGGGGCGCTGACCTGGAGCCATTCTCGATGGTTTCGATGCACGCATCGACCGCCAACCACAATGGTCAGGGGTTTCCCCTCTCCGCTCATCGAACCGGACGTGCGGGTTTCCCGCATCCGGCTCTCGGACGAGCGTCACAACACGGCATGCACCGGCGCTCGTCACGCCGGCTCGGCCGTGATGCCAAGCGCCTCTTGGAGTTGTCGGACCATCTGCGGAGTTGCCAGGCTGACGCCAATCTCCTGGTCCTACTCTCGTCGAGGCACGCCTCGAACCAGGGCTCCTTCCCTCCCCGCCGGTTTGCTCCGGCAGGTCCACGCGGTACTATGAGCCCCTCCGACTTCCCGCGCGGCTCCACCCTCTCGATGGAGCGAGGTCGGCGAGCCCTCGCCGCGCGGGATCTCCCGTGTTGCCCTGTGTGCTGTGTCGGCGTGCCGCGCCCCTTACCCCGGCGAGCGAATCCAGGGTCATCGGTCGGGTGCTCGGGGACCCGTTGCTCGGCTGCTGCAACGGGTGGTGACTCCGGCGGCCTTCCCGGTTATTCAGGCCGGTCGGCCCTCGCGACGTCACTTTCGAGGCCTGCTCAGGCTTCACGCATGTTGCGGCCCGTCGATTCGCTGACCCACCCATGGTGGGCCTCTGTCCCAAGAGCTTCGACATGGCAGTTACCCGTTCATGCCGTCTTGATAGCTACGGGGGTGTCCCGACGACTCCCCCGACAGGACTTGCACCTATAAGACACACAGCGCCTTTTCACGGCGCACTGAATAATGCGCGTTAGCGATGCTGTCAGGCTGGACAGACAGTCGTACTTTTCCTTTCCGCTTGGGTACCTCTCAACAACCCACCTGGATTTGTCAGGGACGGCAAAACACCCCAAGCGATGTTTCCACATTGACTGATTGGTGCCCAATTGTCTTCTACGGATGGTGAAATAATTCGTAGATCGCTTACTCCTGGTGTCGATCGCTTTCAAGAACGCGGCTGGCTCACTCTGAGGGAGAAGATTCCGGAGCGATTATGGGATGTGATTCTTGCTCTTGGCGATACCTGCTATGGGCTCCTTTTCGGCAACGACAAGACCCCTGTCATGATGCAGATCAAGTGCATGTGCTTCGTCTGCGGACCAAGCAGCGGTGATGCTGCGTATTGCGCCTGGAGTAATCATCGCGGTTAAAACGGTTGAGCAGATAATCGCTGCGCAGATTTGATTCGGCCATGCCCACACGCAAGCTCCCTCAGGCCGGAACACCTCCGCTGGTCCTCCACATCATCTACAGGTTTGCAGTGGGGGGACTTGAGAACGGCCTCGTTAACTTGATCAACGCGACACCTCCGGAACGGTACAGACACGCTGTTCTCGCTTTAGACAAAGTTACGGAGTTTTCACAACGCATTACACAGGCGGGGGTGCCAATCCTGTGCCTCAACCGAAAGCCTGGCCTTGATTGGGCTTCCTATATGCGCGCATGGAAAGTTATTCGTGAATTGAAACCTGCCATCGTACATACGAGGAATCTACCGGGACTGGAGTATGTAATCCCGACTTTCTGCGCAGGGGTGCGAGTCCGCATTCACGGAGAGCATGGTCGCGACGTGTTTGACCAATATGGTACAGACGGGCGGATCAATTTCTTCCGAAAACTTCTTTCTCCGTTTGTTCACCACTACACTACGGTGAGCGCGGACTTGGCAAACTGGTTGGCCACGGAACTCGCTATTCCCCAAACTCGGATTACACAAATCTGTAACGGAGTGGATTTGCAACGCTTTTGCCCCAGAGTGGGAAGGAGAGGGGACGTTGGTCCCCCATCGTTTTGGAACCCGGATTGCTTCATCGTCGGTACAGTAGGCCGGATGGAACCGGTGAAGAACCAGATATTGTTAGTCCGTGCGTTCCTGCATGCATTGAGTCATTCCGAGACTGTTCGTGATCGCCTGCGACTGGCGATGATCGGAGAGGGGACACAACGAGAACAGTGTCGTCATCTGCTCCAAGCAGCGGGGGTGGAGCATTTGACCTGGGTCCCGGGCGCAATCGGAGGGGTTGCCGACTTTCTCCGAAATCTAGACCTGTTCGTCCTTCCTTCGCTCGCAGAAGGGATCTCCAATACGATCCTCGAAGCCATGGCAAGCGGCGTCCCCGTGGTAGCCACAAGGGTCGGGGGGAATCCGGAGCTCGTGGAAGACGGAATTACCGGCACTCTCACGGCTAGCCAAGACGTTGGCGGGCTGGCGAGGGCCATCCTGAAATACGCCACGGACCCAGCACTCGCTCAACGGCAGGGTTCGGCTGGACGGCGGCGAGTCGAGCGACGGTTCAGCCTGGATGTAATGGTCGATGGGTATTTAAACACTTACGATCGTATCTTGAATCGGCATAAGAGATATTGTTCGTTGGAACCAGCCGTTGGTGGGAACCGTTTTGGGATCCCGCCCGCCAGAGAAGTCGAATGACTATGGAGGCATGAATTAACATGTGCGGGATCGCAGGCGTTTACAACGTTGAAGTGGGAAAACCCCTGAGTATTGACTTGCTGAGAGACATGGCGGACACGATCTCCCATCGTGGCCCAGATGAAGCTGGCTATCACATCCAGAACTCGGTCGGACTCGCGCACCGACGGCTTTCGATCATAGATTTGGAGGGGGGGCATCAGCCCCTGACCAACGAAGACCAGTCGGTGTGGGTGGTGTTTAACGGAGAGATCTATAATTTTCAGGAACTACGCGATGGGCTCGTCAAGAAGAACCACGTCTTCAAAACGCGGTCCGACACGGAGGTGATCGTTCATCTTTACGAAGAGAAGGGAGAGGATGTCTTTCAATATCTGCGCGGCATGTTTGCAATAGCCCTGTACGACGCGCGCCGTCACAAATTATTACTGGCTAGAGACCGAGTCGGAAAGAAGCCCCTTTTCTATCACTACGACGGGAAACGAGTCGTCTTCGCCTCGGAAATGAAATCGATTTTGGCGGTACCGAACATCCCGCGCGAAATAGATTTCCAAGCCTTGTCCGACTACTTTTCATTCCTGTACGTTCCAGCTCCAAAGTCCATCTTTCGGGCCGTGCGCAAAGTTCTGCCCGGCCACTACATCGTCGTGTCTTACCATGGCATCCAAGAGAAGCAATACTGGGACATCCGTTTCGATAAGGACAAATCCCTGTCCGAGAAGCAATGGTGCGAGAATATAATCGAATCGTTGCGAGAAGCCGTCCGCATTCGCTTGATCAGTGAGGTCCCGTTAGGTGCCTTTTTGTCCGGAGGCGTCGACTCTTCAGCCGTTGTGGCCATGATGGCCAGGTTGACTGGTGAACCGGCGATCACGACTTCGATCGGATTCGATGATAAAGATTACGACGAGCTTAACTACGCTCGACTTATGGCTTCTCGAGTTGGTTCCAGACATTTCGAAGAAGTGGTGCGTCCCGATGCCGTCGGGATCATCGACAAACTGGTATGGCACTATGATGAACCCTTTGCGGATTCGTCGGCAGTTCCTACCTATTACGTTTCTCAGCTTGCACGCAAACATGTGACCGTTGCGCTGTCTGGAGATGGGGGAGATGAGTTATTTGCAGGGTATCGACGCTACGTGTTCGAAAAGCGTGAACAACAACTGCGCCAATGTCTCCCCCTCTTTATCCGGCGGCCACTCTTCAGGAGCCTAGCTACTCTGTACCCTAAGGCCGATTGGGCTCCTCGTGTGTTTCGATGGAAGGCGACATTCGAGAGTCTGTCTTATTCCCATATCGATGGATACTTTCGATCGATGTCAGCGGTTCGACCGGAACTCAAGTACAGTCTGCTTCATCCGGATGTCCATGCATCCCTCAATGGGTATGACTCCGTCGATGTTTTGCGGGCATACTACGACAAAGTTCAGGGGGCAGACCCTGTGGCCAGAATTCAGTACGTTGACGTGAAGACGTATTTGCCAGACGATATCCTCGTCAAAGTCGACCGGGCCAGCATGGCGCACTCGCTTGAAGTGCGAGCGCCCCTGCTCGATCACCGGTTCATGGAATTAGCTGCCTCCATTCCTGCCTCCCTGAAGCTGCATGGTCAGACCGGAAAGCGCATCTTTAAGCAAGCGTTGTCCGGCATCTTGCCTCATGAAATCTTGAACCGAAGCAAGATGGGCTTTGGCGTGCCCATCGCGCAGTGGTTCAAGACCGATCTAAAGGCGATGACATACGCCCATCTTTTCGAAGGGTCTTCATGTAATCTCCTGCACGGCCCCACGGTTCGTCGCATCTGGGACGAGCACCAGAAAGGCTTCCGCAACAGGGCCACAGAGCTCTGGACCATCCTTATGTTCCAACTCTGGCAGAATCGGTTCCGTGCCTCAACATGACGGTGCGCCTCCAGCACGAGACTGGTCCCATAAAGGTTACCTCATTGGACACGCGTGATGAAGGTTCTGGTCTTCACGAATCTATACCCGAACAACCTCTGCGCCAATCATGGCATCTTTGTTAGGCAACGCATGGCTCACGCAGCCCGACAGAACCACTGGGACATGCGAGTCATCGCTCCAGTCCCATATTGTCCTCCGATCGTGCG
Organism: Nitrospira sp.; assembly: GCA_037445435.1. Taxonomy (GTDB): domain Bacteria; phylum Nitrospirota; class Nitrospiria; order Nitrospirales; family Nitrospiraceae; genus Nitrospira_D. The sequence goes on from JBBIKN010000055.1 coordinate 14,766, forward strand.
GGGAAGGAGGCTAGCGTATCGCAACGTCGTCCGGCTGGAACAGATCGATGGATTCCTTGTTTATCATCCCCGCTATGCAATGATCCCAAAGATCGGCATGGGGCTGCAAGGGCTTATGATGGCTCTCTCGCTCTACAGCATGGTGCGAAAAGTACAGGGCGAATTCTCTTTCGATCTGATCGATGCTCATTATGTGTATCCGGACGGATTTGCCGCAATCCTGCTCGGAACTTGGTGTCATGTCCCTGTCGTGGTTTCAGCCAGAGGAAGCGACCTGAACCTACTAAAGGAATTCCGGATCGTTAGAGGCATGATTCGGTATACCTTGCGTCGGGCGTCCGCGGTCGTCACGGTGTCACGCGCGCTAAGGGACGTTGCCATCAGCTTGGGAACCGCGCAGGAAAAGATAAACGTGATCCCCAACGGCGTGGATCTCGGCAGATTTCGGCGGGTCTCTCCTCCAGAAGCCCGTGCGCTAATTGGACTTCCTATAACCGGGTCACGGATCATCCTCTCTGTTGGCAGGATTACACCGAGCAAAGGGTTCGACTTGCTCGTGCAAGCTCTGAAGACTGCGTTCTTGCGGCGTGGGCGGAAAGACTTGTTGCTCGTCATCGCGGGAGAAGGAGAGTTTCGATCTTCCCTCCAAGGCCTCGTCGACCGCAACGACTTGACGGACCACGTGCGAATGGTAGGAGAGGTCCCGCATGAGCAATTGCCCCTGTACTTCAGCGCAGCGGACCTGTTCTGCCTGGCAAGCGAACGCGAAGGATGGCCGAACGTTATTGTGGAATCCCTGGCATGTGGAACACCGGTGCTTGCTTCGCCTGTTGGAGGCATTCCGGAAATTCTCCGATCGGAGCGTGTCGGCCTGCTCGTGGAACGGCAGATCGAGGCTCTCGCCGCGGGCATCTGTGAAGGACTTCAACGGGACTGGAAACCGGATGAGATTCGGGCCTACGCATCCCAGTTTTCTTGGTCCCAAACCAGCAAGGCGCTAAAGGATGTGTTCAAAGCCGTCGTGAAACCGCCCATCACGCACCAACGATCGCAACCTTCGCACGTGATCGGGTAGTTTATGAATATTCTGTACCACCATCGAACTCAGTCGGAGGACGCTCAAGGCGTTCACATCGAAGAGATGGTCGAGGCATTCCGGAACCTGGGACATCAGGTGGCAGTGGTAGCCATAGCCGAGTCACATCAGGACAAGCGTCGAAGCATCATCACACGCATTTTGGGATGGGTTGCCCATCGAGCCCCGACGTGGTGTTATGAACTGATGGCCCTGGCCTATAACCTCTATGGGTATCATCGGCTCCGTCGAGCAATCGAGGCCACAAAGCCCAGCTTTATCTATGAGCGATATGCGTTGAACACTGTATGCGGGATTTGGGCTAGTCGACGACATGGCATTCCTCTCGTCCTAGAGGTGAATGCCCCACTGTTTCACGAACAATCGAAGCTTGGTCGCCTGTGTTTCGCACGACTTGCGGAATTCACCGAACGATGGATTTGCTCAAACAGTTCCTGGACGATCACGGTTAGTCAGGTCATGAAAGACATGCTGGTAAACGATGGCGTCCCGAGCGACAAAATCCTGGTGATACCCAATGGGATCAACCCTTCTCGGTTTGGATCGCATCTCTCGGGACAAAAGGTTCGTGACCATTATGGCCTTCAGCAGAAAGTTGTTATCGGATTTGTGGGATGGTTCCGCCCCTGGCACGGGTTGGAGATGCTGCTGGAGATCATGAAGGACAGTGGTTTAGCCAAACTGCACGTACACCTACTCCTGGTTGGTCATGGCCCAGCGTATCTCACGTTGCGTCAGTATGCGGAAGCGAACAACCTACTTCACGTAGTAACATTTACAGGGTCAGTCCGCCATGAGGATATCCCTGAGCACATAGCCGCTATGGACATCGCCGTCCAGCCCAGTGCAACTGAATACGCCTGTCCAATGAAAATTCTTGAATACCTTGCGATGGGAAAGTGCGTTGTGGCGCCGGATCAACCAAACATACGGGAGATCGTCGAACAGGGAAAGACCGCTTTTCTCTTTCAACCAGGCGATCAGCAAAGCATGTCGGCAACCTTGGTCAAGCTTGCCCTCGACAAGGAGGCGCGAACGCGAGCCGGTCTCTTGGGTTTGCAGAGCATCCAGCAGCGAGGTTTTCTCTGGGAAAACAACGCCAAGAAAGTGTTGGCTCTCTTGTTTCCTTCTCAAGAACCTCTCGGGACACGTATGGCTCGAGCGGAATCCTTTTGCGATGCCGCATCGATTGCAAACCGCTGAATCTGTCAAGGGCTCCTTTCACGCGATGCATCCCACACCGAACTGTCCTGGATGGTAAGGTCCAGTGGCTAATTTCATCGTTATCTCGCCTGGGAAAGACGACCGCACGCAGGCTCGCGACCTGTTCCGGCAGAGCCTGAATCTCGCCCGCATTCTTAAGCGGCAGGAAGCTATGGGCACGATCGAAAACGGGTGGTCCTATGCTGCGGTATGCAGGCGACGCAATGGATCAGGTTCATCCCCTGTCACGGACATACGAACGGGATGTTGGCTGATCTCAGTGGGGAGTTGGTTCCATAACCATGGTTTTTCCGTTGGAGAGGAATCACGTCTTTTGGAGCGTTATCTAGAGGTTGGACAGCCGACTCTCGCGCATGAGCTTGAAGGGTTCTTCATTATAGTCGTGGGCGACTCGCGCACGAAGGACCTGTGGCTGATCACCGACATAATTGGAAGCTGCCATGCATTTATGCGGAGGATAGGGCAGACGACGGTCGTCGCCGGATCGAGTCTTTTGCTGGCCGCCATGGCGCCCTACACGTTAGATGACACCGGATGTCGTGAGTTTCTCGACGCCGGGGTGATTTATGAAGATCGCACCATCTACCGGGAGGTCAGGAAAGTCGGCCCGGCCGCCATTTATAGGATACGTGACGGGATCGTTGAGCAAGTGAGCCGTTATTGGCGGGCGTCCGACATCAGGGGCAGCGAACTTGAAGGCCATGCGGCGACGGAGATGCTGTGGGGAGCGCTTACCTGCGCAGCAAGCAGGATAGGAAAAGTTTTCCCGCATCCAGTGTGTGACCTGACCGGTGGATATGATTCTCGATCAGTGGTCGCAGCATTCCAGGATGCGAACGTGAGGTTCTCGACGACGGTCAGCGGTCCGGCAAGTAGCGGCGACGTTAAGGTTGCTCACGGCTTGGCGAAGTTACTCAACCTACCGCTGCTCCATCTCGCCCCGCGGCCGGATGAGGTCGTCCAAAACGTCAAGCAGGCAGCGCAACTCACGGATGGTGAATACGACATTGTGGAGTATGCGCAGGTCCTCTCGGTCCATCGCACCTTAATGGATCGATTTCACGCGAGCGTCAACGGGTCGTTCGGAGAGGTGGCAAGAGGATATTGGTGGGAGCTACTGTTCCCCCACGCCGGCGAGCGGACAAAGCTCGATGCTCTCCGGCTCGCTAGTCGAAGGTATGCCACCCAGATGCTCGATTCATCGATTTATGCAAGACAAAGCAAGTTTCATTTGGCTTCACATATGGCTGATGTCATCGAACGCGCGAATGCCGGCATCGAATCAGGTCCAAACACAAGCCAGATGGACCATGCTTATCTGGTTATGCGCATGCAGCGATGGCAGGGGAGGATCGCCAGCAGCACGGATCAGCTGTGGCCTTGTCTCTCCCCCTTCATGTTTCGGTCAGTCTTGGAGGCAATACTCCGTGTCTCACCGCGGTGTCGACGACGGAGTCTGCTAATCCGTTCGATGCTGTCAGAATTCTCTCCCGTTCTCGCCGATTATCCGCTGGAGTTTGGGTATCCCGCGCGTCCTCTGACCTGGGACAGCTTTTACCGGTTCTGGCCGATCCCCGTCCTCTACGCCAAAAAGGTGATGAAGAAGTTAGTTCCTGGCGTGAGAGCGTCCGGCTTTTCTCGCTCTCAGTCTCCCAAAGATCCGCTCCCTCGCCTTTGGTTGTGGAAGGAACAGGAGGTTCAAGCGATGCTCCAACCTCGGACGATGAGATCCCGAGAGTTGTACGATTGCCAGTCCTTGGACCGATTCCTCGTAGCCTCACGTCAAGACAGGTTTGCCTTTGGCGAACAGTGGGCCAGAATATTGTCACTGGAATGGGCACTCAGCGAGCTGAAGGGGGTAAGTTTGCGCTAGTTACCAATCATTCAAAAAACTCTGTTCCGAGCCGGATGTCGTATTAGACGACCGAACAAGTATGCACTCTCTTATAATCCGTGTAATCCTCAGCATCATGGTAGGGAGGGCCATACTGTGAGCGGAATTTGTGGTGTAGTGGCGCAAGGGCAGCGAGCTTGCTCATTGTCTGATTGCCTCGCTGGAATGCTTCTCGCTCTCCAAGAAGAAAGCACCCAACGGAGCGAGAGAAAGATCGCAAATGATGTAGCCTTTGGGTCACAGGAGTTCCCTGGTCGGATCACCGGAATCGCGGAATCGCGCAATGGCCAGTGGACTTATACGCTTGCCATGCACGGGAGTCTGTTCAACACGCCCGAGCTGTCCTCCCAACAAACTGGCATCGACTCTCTACCGCAAGTGCTCCTCGATCTGTTCCTTGCAGATGGGATCAGCTTTCTCTCCAAGTTACGTGGTGAATTCGCCATCGCTGTCTGGGATGACCGCGAGCAAACCCTATGGCTTGCCACCGATCGTTTCAGAATCCACCCCCTGTTTTACTATCACCATAAAAACGTGTTCGCCTTTGCTTCTCGCCTCCAAGCTATCACAGCGTGCCCACTGGCTGTCCAATGCACCGTCAATCACGAATCACTGGTGCACGTCGTTGCGGGATCTATGATTCCGACACCAACCACCATTTTCCACGAGATCAAAAAGCTTCCACCAGGACATCTCCTTTCGTTGCGTCGAGGGAAGCTGAGAGTAGGCTCATACTGGGACATTAAGTTTTCGCCCTCGGATATGAGTGAAGACGATTTGGCAGCTCAGCTCAGAAGAGACTTTGCCGATGCAATCTCAGTCCGATTGCAACAGGACAGTTCTCCCTATTACGTTGGCACTTTCCTGAGCGGAGGCATCGACAGCAGCACGGTCACGGGGGTGATGACTCAGCTGATCAAAGGTCCCGTTCGGAGTTTCTCAATCGGCTTTGGTGAAGAGCCTTTTAACGAAATCGAGTACGCACGAATCGCGGCACGTGCATTTGCGTCCCAGCACACCGAATATTTCGTAACTCCCAAAGACGTGCTAGATGCTGTGCCTGTTTTGTTACGCGCATTCGACGAGCCTTATGCCAATGCATCCGCTGTCCCAACCTATTATTGTGCGAAGGTGGCAAAAGACCAGGGTGTCAACATCCTGTACGCCGGCGACGGCGGGGACGAATTGTTCGCCGGCAACGAGCGATACGCAACCCGCAGAGTGTTCGACTACTATCAGAGGCTTCCGCTTGGGCTGCGCATGATGCTTCTCGAGCCGGTTGTGACAAAACTCGCACAGTCGACAGGGCTACGGCTGTTCGCAAGGGCAAGAAAATACATTGACCGGGCCAAGGTGCCCTACCCGGAGCGGCTGGCCGCACACGGAGTATTCGAAATTATACCTATGCGTGAGCTCATGAGCGATTCCGTGCTTGAATCGTTGCATGAAGGCTTCGATACGATGGAACCAACATATACTTACTATCGCCAAGCCTCAGCCTGGACTCAGCTCGACCGTGAGCTCTATGTCGATTTAAAGCTCGCGATCTCAGATAACGATATTCTCAAAGTTGTGCGCACCACGGAGGCTGCTGGAGTGCTCGTGCGCTTCCCTTTCCTGGATCACCGCCTGGCCGAATTTGCTGCAACGGTTCCTGCCAAGGTGAAGATGAGGGGAACACAGCTTCGAACCTTTTTCAAACGAGCCTACTCAGATTTGTTGCCGGCGGCTACCAGGACAAAGCGCAAGCATGGGTTCGGGCTTCCGATTCCCGTCTGGTTGAAGACTCATCGTGCATTGAATGAACTGATGCACGACCTCGTGCTGAGCCCTCGCGCGAGACAACGAGGAATCTATAGAGAGCGGACACTTGAGCGTATTGTGCACAATCACAGAAACGATTCCACCTCGTTCTACGGCACGTTGCTTTGGAATCTCATGATGATCGAGCTTTGGTTCCGCACTTGGCACGATTCCAGGCGGTGCTCCTAGCGACCTGTGTCGATGTAGCCTGACCTCGTCGTGCCCCTCACATACAACCTCAACGGAAGTCATTTCGCGGTCATTATCGGATCGCCCCCCGAGGCAAGCTCATAAGCAGGATCAGTAGTGTCCGACAGATTTCAAAATAAATTCATCTGGTTTGGGTCGTGTGCAG
>JBBIKN010000056.1:0-20494 GCA_037445435.1 Nitrospira sp.
TGGTTGTATTCCATGACGAGGTTCTGGTTGAAGAAGCCGAAGGTCTGCTTGTTGGGCGTGGCGGTGAGGCCGATGAGGTGGGCGTCGAAGTATTCGAGCACCTGCGCCCAGAGGTTGTAAATGGACCGGTGGCATTCGTCGGTGACGATGACGTCGAAGGTTTCAATAGGGATGGCCGGGTTGTACTCGATGGGCTCCGGCTTCTTGAACAGCCGTTCAAGGCCGGATACGGACGTTTCTTCGTCTTCTTCCGCCAGCTCGCGGCCCTTCAGCATGGAGTAGAGCCGCTGGATGGTCCCGATGCAGACGCGGGCCGTCGTGTCCAACTGGTTATTCGTGAGCCGCTGGACGATGAATTCTTCGGTGAACTTGAAGTTGTTGTACGGCGAGACGTATTGCTGAAATTCTTTTAACGTCTGGTCGCCCAGGTTGCCGCGATCTACGAGGAAGAGGACTCGGCGCGCGCCTGCGAACTTGATGAGGCGGTAGATGAAGTTGATGGCGGTGAAGGTCTTGCCGCTGCCGGTCGCCATCTGAATCAGGGCACGGGGTCGATCTTCGGCGAGCGATTTCTCCAAATTCGTAATCGCCGTGATCTGTGCGGGCCAGAGGCCTTCGGTTTTGAGCGGCGGCATCCGCCTGAGCCGAGCCCGGAGCGTCGTGAACGTTTTGTACGGCTCACGCTTGAGCGCTGCCACATCGTCACGGATGGTATCGTTCGTCTTGACGTTCGCCCCTTCCAGCCATTCGGCCAAGGTCTCAGGACGATGAAAGGAAAAGGTCTGTCGGCTTCGCGGATCAGGATCAAGGCCGTTGGTGAAACGTGTTTCAATCCCAGTACTTTGATACAGAAACGGCAGCGGACGGATGTAGGCAGGCAACGCCGCAGGAAGCCCCTCGCTATACTTCGCCGCCTGCACTTCCACACCGGTCAGTGTCACGCCTTCTTTCTTGGCTTCGATGACTCCAGCCGCTTTGCCGTCGATATACAGGAGATAGTCTGCGAAGCCGTGCCCGCTGGCGAGTGGAAAGTTTCGGAGGGCGATACCGCGTGAGGCGCTGAGGTTGGCTGACTTGGTGTCTTGGACCTTCCAACCGGATTTCTCCAGCGCCTGATCGATCTTCTCTCTCGCTCTATCTTCCGGGGTCGGCATGCCCAAGCCTCATCCAAGACGTGGGATTATTGGCGGAGAGGCATACCTTGTTTTGTTAAGGAATGCAATCATTCCTAAGTGGTGGGCTGGCTTAGACAGCCTTCGACCACCAGAAGCCTATCCTTTCACCGAAAGAAATCACGCCTGATTCGGTGAATTGCGGACGTCTGTTGGCCGCCCAAAGGCTCCAGCCTCATTCTTCATGACGTGTGGGATGCTTAAAACGGTAGACCTTGGTTCGACCGGTTCAGGGCTGCGCTTGATCGAGATCGAAGGCCGAATGGAGGGCTCGCATGGCCAGCTCGAGGTATTTTTCATCGATGACGCAGGAGATTTTGATCTCCGAGGTGCTGATCATCATGATATTGATGCCCTCGCGGGACAGCACCTCGAACATCTTTGCCGCCACGCCGGAGTGCGACCGCATGCCCACGCCGATGAGCGAGACCTTGGCGATGGCCTCGGTCACCGAAACGGTCTTGGCTTCGATATCCTTCGCCACGGCTTGAATGAGCGGCACGGCCTTCTTGAGATCGGCCCGAGGCACGGTAAAGGACATATCCGTCATGGTCGCTTGACTCACGTTCTGGATGATCATGTCGACGTTGATATGGGCCTCCGCGACAGGTCCGAAAATCCTGGCGGCGATTCCCGGCTTGTCCGGGACGCCGACGATCGTGATTTTCGCCTGATTCCGATCCCCGGTGACTCCGGAGATCGCCACCGCTTCCATGTCTCTATCTTCCTTCGTCACGAGCGTTCCCTTTCCTTCCTTGAAGCTGGAATTCACTTCAACCGGCACATTGAACTTGGCCGCGAATTCCACCGATCTGGTCTGGAGCACTTTCGCGCCAAGGCTGGCCATCTCTAACATTTCCTCATAGGAAATTTTGTCGATCCGTTTCGCTGCCGGCACGATATTAGGATCCGCCGTATAGACCCCATCGACGTCCGTGAAGATAATGCAACGATCGGCCTTCAACGCCGCCGCCAGGGCGACGGCGGAGAGGTCGGACCCTCCTCGGCCAAGCGTCGTCACGTCGGACTGTTCGTTGATGCCCTGAAAACCGGCGACGACCGGGATGACGCCCTGCTTCAAGGCCTCTTTGATGCGATCCGCCGTGACTCGCGCGATCCTCGCCTTGGTATGGGCGCTATCGGTGATGATGCCGACCTGGCGGCCGGTAAAGGACCGGGCATTGATCCCTCGCCCGCGCAACTCCATGGCCAGCAGGGCGATCGTCACCCGCTCCCCGGTGGAGAGCAGCATGTCCAATTCCCGTTCATCCGGAGCCGCCGTCACCTCGTGGGCCAACTTGATGAGCCGATCCGTTTCGCCGCTCATCGCCGAGAGCACCACGACGACGTGATGTCCTTCGCGAGAGGCCTGAGCGACGCGGTCGGCGACACGGTGGATCCGTTCGACCGTGCCGACCGATGTCCCGCCATATTTGTGGACGATCAACGACACGGTCGTCAGCTCTTTGAGAAGAATTTGTGGACAAACTTGGTGGCGTCACGGGTCGGTGTGTCGGCGGAATGGGCATGCGCTTCGGTAAAGCGAGAGTCGGGTGTTCCTGAACGATGACCATCCCCTTCACCAAACGCATAGAATGCCGGAACCTGGGATCCTGTTCCAGGGTCGCACACCACAAGAAAACGAAAAGGACCTTGTTTTGCCAAGCCGTCGATCAACGGGCCGACCAGTTCACGATCGAACTCTTCGATCCCACGGACTTTGGCCTTGATATCGGTTCCGTGCACCACTTCATCCGTCAATTTGGCATGCACATACACAAAATCCTTCTTGGCAAACTCCGCCAAGGCGACCGCGGCTTTGGTCCGAAGATCCCCTCCGGCCAACCGCTCCGGTTCCACTGCATCTAAACCGGCACAGATTCCCACCCCGCGATACACATCACTGGTGGACACGATCGATCCGGTGATTTGATAGGTTTCCACAAGGCTCGGCCACATGACGGCACGCCCTTCGCCCCAGAGCCAGATACAGTTCGCCGGCTTCTTTCCTGCTGCGATGCGGTCCTCGTTCACCGGATGATTGCGCAGGATAATATGGGCCGCCTCCATGAGCTTTCGGAGAATATCCGCCCCATCACCGGTCGGCAAGGCATCGGCAATCGATCGCCCCAGTATGTCCTGGGGGTTGGTACAGATCGCGCGTGGTTTCCCGTTTACCCACACCATCAAATGGCGGTGTCCCGCTCCCGGATAAAATTGGATGGTCTCGGAACCCAGCTGCTCATTGATCGCATCGATCAATTCACGCGCTTCTTCGGTTTCAATCAGTCCAGCCGTGGCATCGTCCATCACGACATTCGGCCCTAACTTTTTGATGTCACCGCTTTTGCCACCCTCAGGCCGCAACGTAACCATCGTACAGCGATACACCACATCATGTTCCGTCACAGACACACCGAGGCTTGCGGCTTCAAGCGGCCCAGGGCCGGGATACCATTTTTTGGGGTCGTACCCGAGGATCGCTGTTCCGATCAATCCACTCCCGTGGCGCATTCCATCGGCCGGAATAAACAACTCTCCGATCTCCCCGCTCCTCGTCAGGCGATCAAGATTGGGCGTCGCGGCCGCTTGGAGTGGTGTCTGTCCGCCCAGTTCCGATCGTGGATGGTCCGCCATTCCACCGGCATGCACAATCACATATTTCATGAGATCCACATGCCTCTCAGACTTCCAACAGACGGGCAACGTCCTCGCGCGTCGCCTTCACGGTTTGTGGTTGCTTGGACACTCCGATGGCCGTATCGGCATCTTTCAACCCATGCCCGGTCAACGTGCATACGACCGTCTCTCCTTCTCGTAGAGCCTTGGCTCGATGGAGTTTGGTCACACCGGCGACGGAGGCGGCTGAAGCCGGTTCACAAAAGATCCCTTCGGTCGCCGCGACCGTCTTGTAGGCCTGCAGAATCTCTTCATCCGTCACCATGTCGATGGCACCCGCTGATTCCTCCACGGCCTTCAAGGCCGAAGACCAACTGGCGGGATTGCCGATTCGGATGGCTGTGGCGATCGTCTGCGGTTGTTCGACGACTCTGCCCAACACAATCGGAGCGGCACCGGCGGCTTGAAATCCCATCATGCGAGGCACTCGCATCGATTGATTCGCCGCGCGATATTCTTGGTACCCCTTCCAATAGGCCGTGATATTCCCGGCGTTCCCGACCGGTAAGACGTGAAGGGTCGGCGCGTCCCCAAGCTGATCGCACACCTCAAAGGCGGCGGTCTTCTGACCTTCGATTCTGTACGGATTCACTGAATTCACCAACTCGATATGCCGCGAGGCCGACAGTTCTTTGACGAGCGTCAGGGCCTGATCAAAGTTGCCTTCGATCTGAATCACCGTGGCTTGATGCATCATCGCCTGGGAGAGTTTGCCCATCGCGATCTTGCCGGCAGGGATCAACACATAGACGGACAACCCCGCACGAGCCCCGTAGGCCGCAGCCGAGGCGGAGGTGTTGCCGGTCGACGCGCACATGACGGCCCGCGCGCCGCCTTCCACGGCTTTCGAAATGGCCAGGGTCATACCCCGGTCTTTAAAGGACCCGGTGGGGTTCACTCCCTCAAACTTCAGATAGAGCTCGACTCCCGGGGCGATCGCCTTGGCCAGTCTCGTGGCACGAATCAGCGGCGTATTGCCTTCTTCCAAACTGATGACCGGTGTCTTCTCCGTGACGGGAAGGAATTTCCGATATTCCTCGATGACGCCGCGCCAACGATTCATGGGTTACTCGTCCTTGCCTTCCACGCGAATGAGCACCGTCGGTTCGGAGACGAACTCTTTCCGATTGATTTCACGAAGCGCATTTTGGACATCCCGCTCTTTCGCCGTATGTGTCTTGATGACGACCGGCACTGTCTGTCCTTCTCGACGTCCCTGCTGCAACATCGATGAAATGCTGATGCCACAGCGCCCCAATTCACCGGCGATTTGCGCCAGGACGCCGGGCCGATCCACGACCATGAATCGCAAATAATAGAGCGAGCTGATTTCTTCCATCGCCCTCAGCCGAAGCGGTCGTCGTTGATCTTGTTGGAACGAGGCCACCGGCACTCGACCGACCGCTCCTTTGAGCAGGTTCCGTCCGATGGCGATCACATCACTGACCACCGCACTTCCGGTCGGCATGGATCCGGCTCCGCGACCATACAGCACGACGTCACCGACGGCATCGCCGACCAGTTGAATGGCATTGTACACATCTTCGACCTGAGCGATGGGGGACGTGGAGGGAAGCATCGTGGGATGGACCCGCGCTTCAATTTCTCCGTCTACGAGTTTGGCGATCCCCAGCAACTTGATCGTACAGCCGAACTGCTTCGCGTACGCGATATCGGTCGGCGTGAGATTGGTAATCCCTTCCGTATAGATGTCCTTGAAGTTGACCGGCGTGCCATACGCAAGACTGACGAGAATGGCCAGCTTGTGCGCCGAATCGATCCCGGCGACATCGAAGGTCGGATCCGCCTCGGCGTAACCGGCTTGCTGCGCGTCCTTGAGGACCTCGTCGAAGCGATGCCCCTTATGGGTCATCCTCGACAAAATATAGTTGGACGTCCCGTTGATGATGCCGTAGATGGATTCGATGGTATTCCCGGCAAGCCCCTCCGTCAACGCTCGAACAACCGGAATACCGCCGCCCACGCTGGCTTCAAAGCCCACATCAACCCCTTTGCGTGTGGCAGCCTCGAAAATTTCCTCTCCATGAAGAGCCAAGAGCGCCTTGTTGGCCGTGACCACATGCTTCCCGGCGGCGATGGCGTCCAAGATGACTCGCTTCGCTGTATCGTATCCGCCGATGAGCTCGATCACGATATCGATGGTCGGATCGGTCAGGACTTGTTTGACATCGGTGGTGAGGAGTCCCGGAGCCAATGACACCCCGCGATCTTTCGCAATGTCCAGATCCGCCACGCGAACCAGTTCGATCGGCACACCGGTACGACGACAGATGAGGGTCGCGTTGTTCAGAAGGATCTTGGCGACGCCGGTACCGACGGTGCCGAACCCGACGATCCCGACGCCGATGCGCGAGGTCATTCTTCGCTCCCATCGAGCTTCAGGGCTTTGCGGATCCCCCTGACGGCCTGCTTGGTACGATGTTCGTTCTCGACGAGTCCGAAGCGCACGTATTCGTCGCCGCCTTCGCCGAATCCAATCCCGGGCGAAACCGCAACTTTCGCGTCCTTCAGCAAGAGTTTCGAAAACTCCAGGGAACCCATATGGCGATAAGGCAAGGGAATGCGTGCCCACACAAACATCGTGGCGAGTGGCTTTGCCACCGGCCAACCGATCCGATTCAGGCCGCCCACTAACACATCTCTCCGCTTTTGGTAGCGTAAAACGGTTTCTCTGACGCAGTCTTGTGGACCGTTCAACGCTATCACACTCGCGATTTGGAGAGGCTGAAAAATACCATAGTCCAAGTAACTTTTGATCTTCGCCAGGGCTCCGACAACTTCCCGATTCCCGACACAAAAACCTACGCGCCAGCCCGGCATGTTGTAGGCCTTCGACAAGGTATAGAACTCAACGCCGCAGTCTTTGGCCCCCGGGATCTGAAGAAAACTCGGAGCCTTATACCCGTCAAACACCAAATCGGCATAGGCCAGGTCATGGATGACGATGACATTGTGCTCCTTGGCAAATGCGACGATCTTCTTGAAAAACTCCAAATCCACGACTGCCGTGGTCGGATTATGCGGAAAATTGATTACGAGAATCTTGGGCCTTGGAAACGTCTGCCGATAGACGCGCGTCAGATCTTCGAAAAAATCGCTGTCTTGGCGAAGTTCGATGCCACGGACCTCACCACCGGCGATGATGAAGCTGTACATATGGATGGGATACGTCGGCGTCGGGGTCAGGACTACGTCACCAGGGCCGATCATGGCCAAGGCGAGGTGAGCGAGACCTTCTTTTGATCCGATGGTGACGATGGCTTCCGTCTCCGGATCCAGGTCCACGTCGTAGTTTCGTTTGTACCATCCACAAATCGCATGCCGCAGTTTCGTGATGCCGCGCGAGGCCGAGTAACGATGATTCTTGCCCTTGCGGGCAGCCTCGATCATCTTCTCGACGATATGAGGCGGTGTGGGTTGATCGGGATTCCCCATCCCAAAATCGATAATGTCTTCCCCCCGTTGCCGAGCCTCAAGCTTGAGTGATTGAACCTGTGCGAAGACGTACGGCGGGAGTCGCTTGATTCGATAAAATCCTTCGCCCAACCCCATGAACTTCCTTTGTAGTTTAATTTCCCAACTGACCCATTAATGATCAATGAGCGAAGGGATGCGGAAGCGCTATTTTAATGGAGGGCTCCGGTTGAGTCAATTTGCCTCATGTTCTTCTAGTGTTATGACGTTGCCAAAGTTTGCGCCTTTTCTTTCCGGTTCTTTGTCTTGTCGCGAGCCGGTTGTTGCCCCCTCTCCTTCGTTTCTGTTACTAATATCGCTTGATTGCTGAATCCAGGTTGTCTGACATGCTCGTTATCAGGCCGACGGGATAATGGTGGGTGGATGGCGCGCCTTGGTGTGAATATCGACCACGTGGCTACGTTGCGGCAGGCACGTGGAGGGTCCGATCCAGATCCGTTGGCAGCCGCAGTACTGGTCGAACTGGCAGGAGCCGATGGCCTGGTCGTCCATTTGCGGGAAGATCGGCGTCATATCCAAGACCGAGATCTTCAGCTCCTTCGCGAAATAGTCCGCACAAAACTCGACCTTGAAATGGCGGCCGACGCGGACATGGCGAAGATCGCCCTCGCCGTGAAGCCCGACCTCGTCACGTTGGTCCCGGAAAAACGCCAGGAACTCACCACCGAAGGCGGCCTCGATATCGTGGGACAGCGTGAGCGAATTCATAGCATTGTGACTCTTTTACACAACGGGGGGATTCCCGTCAGCGTCTTTGTGGAGCCCGATCTGAATCAAATCAGGGCTGCACACAAAATTGCTGCCGATTTCGTGGAGTTACATACCGGTCGTTATGCGAATGCCACACGTTCGAAAGAAGCCGATGCGGAATTCGAAGCCATTACTCACGCCGCCAAGTTGGCCTACAAGCTTGGGATCGGGGTCAATGCCGGACATGGACTGAATTACCGAAACATCAAGCGCCTGACGCATATTCCAGAAATCGTCGAGTACAACATCGGGCACAGTATCGTCGCACGGGCGGTCCTCGTCGGTCTCGTACAGGCCGTGAAAGAGATGAAGGCCTTGCTCAGTTGATCTGATGCCGTCGACCCCCCCGGGCCGCCCGTTCAATATCCTAAGTCATCATGACCAAGATCATCACCGCCGCGCAGATGCAGGAACTCGACCGCCGAACGATCTCTGAGGCCCGCATCCCAGCGACCGTGTTGATGGAACGAGCCGGGTCGGGCGTCGTCTCGTGCCTTGAACACCGGTGGGGACCTGTACGGGGCAAAACGGTCACCGTTGTGTGCGGCAAGGGTAACAATGGGGGCGATGGCTTCGTCGCCGCCCGCCTCCTCCGTCGACGTCATGCAACGGTGCGCGTCCTCGCGATGGCACCCGTCTCCGAACTGAGCCGCGATGCTGCAACGATGTATAAGCAATTCGTTCGTATCGCAGGGAAATCTTCCGTGTATCGCTATGCGTCCAAGACTCAGACGCAGGCACTGTTGCAGGACAGCGATTTCGTTATCGACGCCCTTCTTGGGACAGGACTGTCTTCTGCTGTCACCGGACGCTATGCCGAGGCCATCGACGGCATTAATGAAAGCGGTCGTCCCGTGGTGGCCGTTGATCTCCCATCGGGTCTCCACGCTGATACGGGAACGATCCTTGGCCGAGCCGTTCGTGCCTCCCTTACGGTGACCTTCGGGCTCCCGAAGTTAGGCCTCTATCAGTGCGCTGGGATCGATCTGGCCGGAGAAGTGGCCATCGTCGATATCGGAATTCCCCCGGCTTATATTGACGCGGTCGAGAGCCGAACGTCCCTGATTACGCGGCATTCGGTGCGTTCGTCCCTCCCGAAACGGGAGCCATCGAGTCACAAGGGCACATTCGGCCATGCCGGCATCATTGCGGGGTCCGTTGGAAAAACAGGCGCCGCCGCCATGGCGGCGCGAGCCGCCCTGCGAGTTGGCGCCGGCCTCGTGACCGTTGCCATCCCTACGAGTGTGAATGACGTACTGGAAGCCAAACTCTTGGAAGCGATGACGGTTCCCATGCCTGAAACGAAGGCACGCACCTTTGCACGGACTGCTTTGGATCGACTCATAGCCTTCATGGCCGCAAGGACGGCTATCGCCATCGGACCAGGATTATCCACTCATCCCGAAACGGTCGAACTCGTCCAGGCCTTGACGAAACAGCTTGACCGACCAACTGTGCTGGATGCAGATGCCCTGAACGCGTTGACTGGACGGACCGCCCTCCTAGCGTCTTGCAAAACACCGCCCATCATTACCCCCCACCCCGGAGAGATGGCGCGACTGGAAGCCGATGCCACGCCTCAGACTGTCAACAGCGATCGGATCGGTTCTGCCAGCCGCTTCGCACGAGAGCGAGGTCTGTTCGTCGTGTTGAAAGGAGCCCGGACCATCGTCGCCAGACCGGATGGAGGCGTCGCCGTATGTCCTACCGGTAATCCAGGAATGGCGACGGCGGGAACAGGCGATGTGTTGACCGGTATGCTCGTGGGACTCTTGGCCCAAGGCGTGCCCGCCTGGGAAGCTGCCTGTGCCGCGACCTACCTGCATGGAGCTGCCGGCGATTTGGCTGCAGCCAGAAAAGGGCAAGCCGGATTGATCGCGGGAGACGTGATCGAGGAGATTCCCTATGCCCTCAAATTCATGCACGAGCCTCTATCGCACGAAACTCACGCAGTACGGAACGATCCTGTGTGAGGACGTTCCCATGGCGATATCGATTAGCTCTCTGGACCTTACCCTCTCGTCTCCTACCGAGACACAATCGTTCGGACGTGCCATTGGCCGGCTGCTTCGTGGGGGGGAGGTGCTCGCGTTAATCGGTGAACTCGGTGCCGGGAAGACGGCACTCGTCCGTGGAATCGTTGGCGGGCTAGGCATACCGGCCACCTCAGTCACAAGCCCGACGTTCATGATCGTCCATGAATACCAGGGACGGCTTCCGGTCGTTCATATCGACCTGTACCGCCTACGAAGACCTGAAGAAACCGAGTCGATCGGACTGTCAGATTACTTTAGGGACGAGGTGGCCGTCGCCATAGAATGGGCAGACCGCTTTCCCCAATTGCTCCCGGAGGACCGACTGGAAGTGCGGCTGGTCCATCGGACTCGGACGACCAGAAGAGCCAGACTCGACGCTCGAGGTTCACGCTCTCGCTCGCTGCTCGCTCAACTGAAGAAAATATGGCGCCCCACGTCTCGATCAGGCAAGCCGAGCCTCGAAGCCGGTAGAAAGACTTCCTCACGATGACTCGACTGATTCTGATCGGCATTCTATTGCTCCTTTCGTTGGCCTTCTTTCTCCAAAACCAGGAACAGGAAGTTACGCTCCGCTATTTCTTCGGATTGCTCGAAGCGTCAACGCCCATTTACAAACCGATCATGGCCGGATTTGTCGTCGGCCTTTTGGTTGCGGCTATTTTATTGTTTCCTCCTTGGATACGTAGCCGTATCGATCTTCGTCGAAAGACGAAGGCCTTACAGGAAGCCGAAGTGAACTTAGAGCGGCTCCGGCAATCTCTTGAGAAGATGTCCGGACGTACCCAAACTTCCACACAGATGGATTCTTCGAGGGACCTCGTTGATGAGTGATCCGCCCCTGAGCCCGCTCATGCGGCAATATCGTGACATCAAACAGGGGTACCCTGACGCCATCCTGTTTTTTCGGGTCGGAGATTTTTATGAGATGTTCTACGAGGACGCACAGGAGGCATCTCGGCTCTTATCGATCGCACTCACGTCTCGCGACAAGAACAGCACCCACCCTGTTCCCCTGTGTGGCGTACCCTACCATGCCGCGACGGGCTATATCGCAAAGTTATTGAAGGCCGGCCGTATCGTCGCATTGTGCGAGCAAGTCGAAGATCCCAAGACGGCAAAAGGCCTCGTACGGCGTGAGGTCGTCAGGCTGTATACTCCCGGCACGCTCGTAGACACAGAATTTCTTTCCCCTTGTGAGCTCAACTACCTTGTCGCCCTGTCCATACGGTCAGACACGGTTCAGGAAATACCCATAGGCCTGGCTGCTCTTGAAGTGTCAACGGGGGAATTTTGGGGCATGGAGTTCCACGGCCCCCATGCGCTCGCGCAACTCTCCAATGAGGTCGCTCGGCTTGATCCTCGGGAAGTTCTTTTTCCTACAGATCTCCTCAGACAATCCTCAGCTTGGGTGGAGCAATTCGCCAGCGCCCGCCTGTGTGAACGACCATCAGTCTCGTTCTCCCCACAATCGGCTGCTCGTACCTTGACTGAACACTTCAGGGTCCCAACCTTGGACGCATTAGGCTGTGCCGACTTTACAGCTGCCAGCAGCGCTGCAGGAGCAGTCTTGGAGTACTTCCGAGAGACCCACCCGACGGTGCCGCTGGATCACGTCCGGCGATTCACGGTCCGGAGTAACGGGGAGTACATGCACCTGGACGGATCGACCATCCGTAATCTGGAACTTCTTAAACCCTTGGTCTCGAACGAGACCGCCTCGGGTTTGAAATCTACAACTCTTCTGGGCGTCCTGGATAGGACCGTCACGGCCATGGGAAGTCGACTCCTTCGCCAGTGGCTGGTGAGGCCGTTACTCCGCTGCGACGAAATTCGTCTTCGGCTGGATACGGTGGAAGAACTGAAGCACCACATGCAGGTGAGGGCTGCATTACGTACGACCCTGCGGGAAGTTCAGGATATCGCCAGACTCGGCAGTCGTATCGCACTCGGTTTGGCAGGGCCACGAGAACTTCTTGCCCTCAAACAATCTCTCTCGGTGTTGCCCGAGATTTTTGTCCAGCTGACACCGCTTCAGAGCCAGCTTCTCTGTGATGTTCGGGCATCATGGGATAACGCCCAAGATTTGTACGATCTGATCGAGCGTGCCATCCGGCCAGATGCCCCGCTCTCCATACGCGATGGGAACACCATCACGGACGGCTATGACCCAACAATCGATGAGTTGCGCAAGACCAGTAGGGAGGGGAAAAATTGGATTGCCGCAATCGAGGCAAAGGAACGCGATCGAACGGGCATCGAATCATTGAAGGTCCGCTACAATCAGGTGTTCGGCTACTACATCGAGATCACCAAAGCCAATCTCGCTCGTGTGCCCGACGACTATATTCGCAAGCAAACACTGGTCAATGCCGAACGATTTATGACTGCTGAGTTGAAAGAGCTGGAAGAACGTGTTACCGGAGCCGATGTCAAACTGCTCGCTCGAGAGCAGGAACTCTTTACTCAGCTTCGCTCACGGTTGGCGCAAGAAGCCCATCGATTAGACGCTATGGCAACCGCCCTTTCGCTTATTGATGTCGTAGCCGGATTGGCCGAGGCCGCCGCTCTCCACCGGTACGCGAAACCGACGGTCACAGAGGGCGGCGCCATCACCATACTGGAGGGTCGCCACCCTGTGGTCGAACGACTCTGTACGGACTCAGGATTTGTGGCGAATGATACCCTGCTGGACCTGGAAATGAATCGGTTGCTGATCATTACTGGACCCAACATGGCGGGGAAGAGCACCTATCTTCGACAGGTGGCGCTGATTGTGCTGATGGCTCAAATCGGTAGTTTCGTACCAGCCGCAGAAGCACATATCGGATTGGCCGATCGCATCTTCACCAGGGTCGGAGCCTCGGATAATCTGGCCGGGGGCCAGAGTACATTCATGGTTGAAATGGTCGAGACGGCGCATATTCTCCAACACGCGACTCAGCGCAGTCTGATTCTGTTGGACGAAATCGGTCGTGGAACGAGCACCTACGATGGTCTGAGCATCGCATGGGCGATCGCAGAACACATCCATGACCGTGCACGATTAGGCGCACGCACATTGTTCGCCACGCATTACCATGAGATGACACAGCTGGAACACCAACGGACCGGAATCAAGAATTATCGCGTGGCGGTTCAGGAACGCGGAGGGGATGTCGTGTTTCTCAGGAAAATCGTGGCGGGCAAAGCCGACCGGAGTTACGGCATCCACGTGGCCAAACTTGCTGGACTTCCCGGCGACGTCATTCTTCGTGCTCAAGCAGTACTCGCGCAACTTGAACAACCGGAGTTGGCCCGCACCGGGTTGATTCAGGAACAGCTTCCCATGGAATCTGAACCTCTGCCCCAACCTCACCCAATCATCGAGGAAGTCAAGCAGATCGACCTGTTCTCCATGACACCGCTCGATGCATTGAATCGTCTTGCGGAGCTCCAGCGGATGGTGAGACCCGATAGTGGAGATTCATCCGATCGATGACCTTCAAAGGTGAAAATGAAACGGGCGGCATTCCACCGTGGGAATGCCGCCCGTTTCTATCCGGAATTGCCTTCAGTGCGCTTGATTATATTGCGCGGTCCAGGGAATGAGACCGCCGACGGGTTTCCCACCGGGAAGCATCACGTCGTAGTGCATGCCTACATTGCTCCCATCGGGTGATACCGGCGAAGTGTTGAGGCCTTGCTTCGCTGTTGCGCAAGCTTTATCAAATTCACTCTTTCCGGCGCATTCTTTCAGGCGAAGCGCGGAAATGCTCAAAGGTTTACCCACCGAACCGGACACCTCCGGAATTCTCTTCACTGATGAAATCACCCGATGATTCTGTTCGGTTTCCGTGGCAACAAATTCGATCAAGTCCGTCGTGCTGCCGGGAGGAACTTCCTTTGCCGCTGCCGGTCCGGCATGAGGACGGCCCATCTTCTTCAGCTCCTGCCAGGCATTCTTATCGGCATAAAACTTCAAGGTCTTACCGGGATGGATCTTTTGCCAGTACAATCCACTCTCGGCATTACCGCCGAACACGGCAACGTTGATCCACACCGCTTCATCGTATGGATCGAGGACGACCACCCGTCCCTGAAGGGTGGTCGGCTTGCTCATGTCGCCCCACTCGAATCGCTCTTGAAATGATTCAATGGCCGAGGCAGTCGAACCCATACCGACTACCAGCGCAACGGCTGCCAGAACGGCCGCACCTCGCTTCTGCAACATCATGTTGGCATCCTCCTTAACAACAAATCTTCCACAGTGAGTGGCTAGTCTTTAATTACCTTGAAGCCGGTGATGGTTCTGCCGTCTAGCGTGACCTCCATCGCGACCAATTCTTGAGAGGCTTTGATGATTTGGTCCATCAGAGCTTTGTCCTTGACGGCAAGTCGGACCGTCGTCGCGGCATGGTACCAGCCTGAATAGGTTGAGTTTTTCTCACTGCCTCCGGCGAAACCCCATGCACAACACGTGAACAACGGGTCAGGCGGCTTCACGTCAAGCATTGTTGATGACCGGCCACCAGGCGTACCGGACCCCGGCTCGCCCGAATTCCAATATTGAATGCCGAACAAAAGTTCTCCATCCGGGTTATCGGCCCACTGCGACCAAACACGACCTTGCAGCGTTTTCGTCGCTTCCGCCTTCAGGGGTTTTCCTCCCACGATTGCATCGGCAAGACCTAGTTTTTCTATGTCACCAGCAGCTAGGGAAACCTCGGCCGCTAGCAAGCCGAATCCCGAAAACAACGCCACGGCAGCTAGAACGACAGCCCTGTTCATACGCCATCCCTCCTTCGTCTTAAGCCAGTAAGCCAGATAGTCCGATGAAACGTTATTTGTCCTAACGGTTGTTATGGTTGATCAATACCTTGAAAAAATTTGGCGTTCCTCAATAGCCTGCACAACGAAGCGAATGTGCAATCGCCCGGCAAATAGTACCGGAACGGTACTGAAACTGTGATGTCCTGTCAAGGGAATGTTTGATGGATTGGAGTACCCCGTCAAAAATATCTGGAATAACAATCCGTTATGAAACTTCAATTGATTGACCTTCATATTCCTATAGGGCGCAGTCACGAAAATTTTGTGCTCAACTCTCGCACCTGATCTGAAGAAAAGGGACCCAATCCAGTCAATGCGATTCGATCGCTGGTGAACAAGGTCTGTGCCGTCTCGAATACCTGCTGCTCGGTCACACGATTGATCTCCGCAATCAGGTCTTCCAGAGTCGTATGTTTGCCGGCAATCAGCTCGTCCTTGGCAAGCTTGTTCATTCGACTATGTGAACTCTCCAAACTCAGCATGAGGCTACCTTTCATTTGGTCCTTCGTGCGTGTGAGTTCGGTACTATCGATCCCGTCCCTGGCAAGTTTCTGAATTTCACGGTGGATCAAGTCTAGGACCTGCCTAACCTCTCGTGCTCGAGTTCCAGCGTACACTGTAATAGTGCCACTATCGGAATACCCGGACAAAAACGAGTAGACTGAATAGGACAAACCACGTCTTTCTCGAATCTCCTGGAACAGTCTGGAACTGACACTGCCTCCTAACACACTGTTCAGCGCATAGACCGCGTATCGCTCTTTATGTCCGGCAGGAACCCCCTTGAATCCTACGCAGAGATGGACCTGCTCCAATGGCTTTTGTCTTACGGTGACACCGCCGCAGAGTTCCGGAGGCCAACGCGTGTGAGGGACAATGCGGTTCGCATAACGGTAGCGCCCAAACGTGCGAGCCATGGTTTTTTCGAGCTGCTGAGGATTGAAATTCCCGGCTACGGCGACCACGATCGCTTCGGGACGATAGTGCGTGTCGATGTATTCGAGGAGAGCGTGCCGGCTGATTTGCTTGATCGTTGCTTCTCGGCCTAGGATCGGACGGCTCAACGGATGTCGCCCCATCACCAACTTGGTATTCAATTCCTGAACCAAATCCTCAGGATCGTCCTCAACCATTCGAATCTCTTCAAGAATGACCTGTTTTTCTTTTTCAATTTCTTTCTTTCCGAGTCGCGATCGGAGAAATATATCAGCCAACAGATCAAGGGCCTGTGGAAGGTGTTGATCCAATACCTTGATATAGTATGTCGTTGTTTCGCGCGTCGTGAAGGCATTCATCTCGCCTCCCAACGCGTCGATTTCACGCGAGATATCCGTCGCGGAACGAATCGCCGTCCCCTTGAAAAACATATGCTCGACGAAGTGAGAGTACCCGGCCTGCGAAGGGCTTTCGTCACGAGAGCCCGCATTGACCCAGACACCAACCGTAACGGATTTGAGGGTCGGGATCCGCTCAGTCACCAAGCGAATCCCGTTGTCGAGGATAAGTTTGCGGTACAAGTGCTACCCGCCCGCCGAACCGGTCGCACCGCTTCCCGTCGGCGCAGGGATGGTTTCTTTTCGGCTGAGCCTGATCTTGCCTTGCTTGTCGATCTCGAGCACTTTTACAAGAATTTGATCGCCTTCGGCCACTTCGTCGGATACGGCCTTCACCCGGTGATGCGCCAGCTGCGAGATGTGAACCAACCCATCCGTACCCGGCAACACCTCCACGAATGCACCAAAGTCCATAATCTTTCTCACCGTACCCAAGTAGACTTTCCCGACCTCGACTTCTTCGGTCAAGCGGTTGATGATGTCCTTGGCTTTTTGTAACGACGCACCGTCCGCAGAAGCGATGGTCACAATGCCGGTATCCTCAACGCTGATTTTCACTCCGCAGTCGGACTGAATCCCACGGATGGTCTTCCCGCCCTGACCAATAATATCTCGAATCTTATCTTGCTTGACTTTCATCGTGTAAATGCGAGGTGCAAACGGCGACAAGTCGGCTCGGGGCCTCGCAAGCGCCTTCGACATGTGATCGAGAATATGGAGACGTCCCAACCTGGCCTGCTCCAACGCTTGCTGCATCAGGGCTGTGGTAATGCCTCCGATCTTGATGTCCATTTGAAGCGCCGTTACGCCGTTCTTGGTGCCGCATACCTTGAAATCCATATCGCCCAGATGATCTTCAAGGCCTAGGATGTCCGACAAGATAATGACGTCGTCTCCTTCCTTGATCAATCCCATCGCAATGCCGGCGACCGGTTCCTTGATCGGGACGCCTGCATCCATCATGGCCAACGTCCCACCACACACGGTCGCCATCGAGGACGACCCGTTGGACTCGAGAATTTCAGAAACAATTCGTAGGGTGTATGGGAACACATCTTTGTCTGGAATGACAGGCTTCAACGCCCGTTCAGCCAAGGCTCCGTGCCCAACTTCGCGCCTTCCCGGTGAGCGGAGCGGCCGGGCTTCGCCGACACTAAAGGGCGGGAAGTTATAGTGCAGCATAAACGTCCGTGTGTACTCACCTTCCAAGGCGTCGATGCGCTGCTCATCGTCGGTCGTCCCTAGCGTCACGATCGCCAAACTCTGCGTTTCACCTCTGGTAAAGATGGCGGATCCATGGGCGCGGGGCAGGGCACCAACCTCGCAGGTGATCGGCCGAATATCGGAGGGACCTCGCCCGTCGGCGCGCGATCGGTTCTCCAAGATCATCTTCCGGACTTCCGTGTATTCCAATTGATGGAACACGATCCTGATGTGCCGTTCACTCGAAGGATCTTCCGGCTTCTTCAGTTTTTCAATCGCCTGGGTTAAAATTTGATCCAACCGCTCCTGTCGGGCGGTCTTGTTGGCAATCATGATGGCATCACGAATCGGTTGTGCCACCAACGCCTTGACCTCGGCTTGCAACGCGGAGTCGATCGACTCCGCAACAACCTCCCGTTTCACCTTCCCGACCTTCTTGGCCAATTCCTCGATCTTCTGCACGATCTTCTTGATCTCAGCGTGAGCCAATTCCAGCGCCTCAAGCATCGTCTGTTCGGACAGCTCATTGGCGCCTGCTTCCACCATCATCACCGCGTCCGCTGTACCTGCCACCACGAGATGCAGCTCGCTCTGTTCCATGGTTTCAAGGTCAGGATTGACGACGAGCCGGCCGTTGACCCGACCGATCTTCACCCCGGCGACGGGGCCGTTGAACGGAATGTTCGACACCGCGAGGGCGGCTGACGCCGCCGTGATCCCGATGACGTCGGAAGAACCGGTCTTGTCAGCCGATAACACTGAGGCAATGACTTGCGTTTCGTAATAGTACCCTTCGGGAAACAACGGGCGGATCGGACGGTCGATCAAGCGACTTGTCAGCACTTCCTTTTCAGCTGGACGACCCTCTCGCTTGAAGTAGCCTCCAGGGATTTTGCCGGCGGCGTAAGCCTTTTCCTGATAGTCGACGGTCAACGGCAGGAAATCGGTACCAGGCTTGGCCGTTTGCGCTGCGACAGCCGTTGCGAGGACGACAGTGTCGCCGTACGAGGCCCAAATGGATCCATCAGCTTGCTTTGCGACTCGACCGGTTTCGAGGCGGAGGGTCCGACCTGCAATGTCGACTTCTACGACGTGTATCATCTATGGTCTCCTCTGGTTAGATCCACAGATGCCCACTGAGATACGCTCGGGCCCCCGACCTCCCTTCAGCACTCAGCCGAGGAAGGAGCAGGGGGTGACGTGTCTTTCACTGAATCGCACACGTTCCCCTTAGAACCATGCATCGTCGGAGCGCATGTCGGTGTTCATCTGTGGGATATTGGAACGATACCATGGCGCTGGTCAACGCCGCCGTTCATACGACCGGTTACTTGCGGATGCCGAGTCGATCGATCACGGCTCGGTAACGCGCATCATCCACACCGCGGAGATAGTCAAGCAAACGACGCCTCCGTCCGACCAATTGCAACAATCCACGCCGCGAGTGGTGGTCCTTTTTATGAGTTTTAAAATGTTCGGTGAGATATGCGATCCGGTTGGTCAACACCGCAATCTGCACCTCCGGCGATCCGGAATCCTTGTCATGCTGCCGATACTGCTTGATGAGCTCGCCTTTTGCCTCCTTCAGTAACCCCATACCTAACTCCTTCCGCATTAATGACTCAAGTGACTCAGTACCTTACGAATTCTGATCGGTCCTATGCTGCCGCTATCGTGAGTGCCAATGGCCAACAACTGACCTGCTTCATTCTTCAGACGTACAGAAACAGCGGAGGAGGAAGCGGGCAGTTGCCCGACGCCGACCGGAAAAATAGGGGAGCCGTGCAGGACACGCTCCGCCTGCTCCTCGTTCACAACCACCGCCGGGAGTTGGAACAGGAGTTGGTCCAGTGAAATAAACCGCCTACAGAGAGTTCCCGTCCTGAGATGATCGACAATTTGGTCGATCGTCACCGCTTGTTCAATCGAGAGCGGACCGACACGGCGACGTTCCAACGTACGAAGATGTCCGCCTACTCCCAAGGCCTGTCCGATGTCGGCACACAGCGTGCGCACATATGTGCCTTTTGAGCACACAACGCTCAAAGCCACGTCACGACCATGAACGGCCTCGATCTCCAGCTGATGAATGGCGATCGATCGCTCTGCCCGATCGACCGTTCTGCCCGCTCTGGCCGCTTTGTAAAGCGGCTGCCCACCGACTTTCACGGCTGAATACATCGGTGGCAGTTGCCGTTGTACTCCTCGGAATCGAGCGATCACCGCCTGAAGCACATCCTCCGTTACCTCACTTGGATCGACCCTGATCAAGACCTGCCCTGTTGCATCCTGGGTATCGGTCGTCTCGCCCAGACGCAAGACGGCCCGGTACTCCTTATCCCAATCGACGAGGTACTCGGCGATTCTCGTAGCTCGTCCGACCAGGATAGGCAAGACACCCGTCGCACTCGGGTCCAACGTGCCGGCATGACCCACCTTGCTGTCGCCCAGTAGCCTTCGAACCCTGGCTACAACATCGTGTGAGGTCCAGCCGGTTTCTTTGTGGACAATAAGGACCCCCTCCAGGGCGCGCCGTTGCTCGATTATAGTGCCCATTCTGTTCACACTATTCACACCCTAAGAATCAGCAACCTTCTCATCATCGTTCAAAGAATGCCGGGTCTCGTGTTGGTCAGACTCCCCGTGTAATCCTTCCAGAATCCGCATGATACGGTCGCCGCGGGGTCCACTGAGATCTTTCTTGAAAATGACATCTGGAAGGTAGCGGAGCGAGAGCCGCCGCCCCAATTCAGACCGCACAAACCCGCTGGCCTTTGAGAGGCCGGCAAAAATATCGCGTTCAGCCTCCCCGGTTTCCATCGTCGTGACAAAAACATGGGCGATACGCAAATCCCCAGTCAGCTCAACATCGGTGACCGTGACGCCATGGACGCGGGGGTCCTTGATTTTTCGCATGAGAATGTCCGCCACTTCCATTCGGATCTGGTCGGCCACCCGGTCAGCTCGTTTATAGGTCGTCTTCGACATCGTGCTATTTCAACATGGTCGATCGCCG
>JBBIKN010000057.1:0-20331 GCA_037445435.1 Nitrospira sp.
TGAGGATACAGGTTGTGCACTCTCCATCATGCGCCTCTTAGGGGGCCATCCATAGCAGCCCGTGACGAATCTAGGAAATAGCGGCCCCCTTCCATACCATCGGGCTCGGTCATCCCAGCTGACCGAGGCGCGATTGGAGAATACTAATGGCGGCGATGGCGGCCGTTTCCGCTCGTAGGATGTACTGGCCAAGGGTAATTGGTACGACTCCCGCTTGCTCGGCCATGTGCACTTCTTCTTGGCTCCAGCCTCCCTCCGGGCCAATCACGACCAGTACGGAGCCGATCACGTCTTGTGGGAGTACGACCGTTTGCAAGGGTGTGCCGTTCCGCCGCTCCGCAAGCATGAGTGACACCGTGCCGATCGCTCTCTGAGTCAGCAATGATGCGAGTGATTCTGGCTGAGCGATCGTCGGTACGTGCCACTGTTCGGATTGCTGTGCCGCTTCGAGGGCGATGCGTTGCCAACGGCAAAGCTGATGGGTCACGCGATCGGTTTTGAGTTGCACCACACTGTGCCGGCTCTCAAGCGGTATCAGTTCATCCACGCCCAGCTCGGTGGCCTTCCGAATCACCCAATCCATCTTTTCACCCTTGAGCAACGATTGGGCGAGGGTCAGACGAGGCGTACGGCGGAGAGGTTCCTGAATCGTGTCGAGAATGCGCCCGGAGACGGTCTTTTTGGAGACGTCGATAATTTCGACACAGTATCTGGTGCCTTGCCCGTCGCCCACCCATAGGGTTTCACCGATGGCGATGCGCAGACTGTCTCGGATGTGAATCAGAAGGTCGCCCGTGATGGAAATGGTCGGCGGGGCGATGCACTGAGGAGAAACGAAAAATACGGGCATATGGCCCTGGAGATTCGGGAGGATGGTCTACTCGAAGAACGTCTTCATCTTGTCGAAAAATCCGTCGCCGTTGGTTTCCATGGTCATCCCGCTTTCCTTGGCATACTCCATGAGCAGCTCTTTTTGCCTGGCCGTCAATTTGGTGGGAATTTGGACCTTGATGACATAGACCTGATCGCCGGTCGAGCCTCCCTTCAGGCTGGGAATCCCCAATCCTTTGATTCGAAGAACTTTATCGTGTTGTGTGCCGGGCGGCACCTTAATGACGGTTTCCCCCTTGAGAGTCGGGACTTCCACTTTCCCACCGAGCACGGCGGTGACGAGATTGACCGGCACATCACAGACGATATCGAGACCCTTCCGATGAAAGATTGGATGGGGCTTGACGGTAATGGCGACGTAGAGATCTCCGGGAGGGCCACCATTGGGGCCATGCTCTCCTTCGTTTGAGAGCCGAAGTCGCATACCGGACTCAATACCGGCCGGAATATGGACGGCGATGGTACGCTCTTTGTAAACCCGTTGACGTCCCTGACAGGTTGAGCAGGGTTCCGTGACAAAGTGACCGGTGCCTTCACATTGCCCACAGGGTCGACTGACACTAAAGAACCCCTGCTGGAACCGAAGTTGCCCCGTGCCCTTGCAGCTGCCACATGGCTTAATGGCCGTGGCCGACTTCGCCCCTGTCCCTTTGCAGTCGACACACATTTCCCAGCGTGGGATCTTGAGTTTGGCCTCTTTCCCGTAGACGGCTTCCTCAAACGTGATTTCGAGGTTGTATTGGAGATCGTTGCCACGTTCGGCGCGGGGGCCCCCACCTCGGGCTTGGCCGAAAAAATCTTCGAAGATGTCGTTGAACACATCTCCGAATCCGCCGCGACCGAAGTCGAATCCTTCAAAGCCTGTGCCACCGCCTTGCTGCGCTCCGGCATGACCGAACATGTCGTAGCGTTTCCGCTTTTCCTGATCGCTTAGGACTTCATAGGCCTCGTTGATTTCCTTGAATTTTTCTTCCGCAGCTTTCTTATGGTGCGCATCGGCATGGAGATCAGGATGATGCTGACGGGCGAGCTTGCGGTAGGCTTTCTTCAGTTCGTCGTCGGAGACATTCCGATCAACACCGAGAATTTCGTAATAATCTCGTTTGGACACGGCGGCCATTGCGTATGAAAAGTATGAAGCGCCCGGCTGCTCGATCGCTCCGAGAGCTCGGGCGCTCTGATGCGTTATTCTAGGCTATTTTTTGTCTTTGTCTACTTCTTCAAATTCTGCATCCACGACTTTCTCGTCGGTCTTCGTCTCACCGGTGCTGCCGCTCGCTGACGCACCCGGTTGAGGGCCTGGAGATGCGGCTGCTTTCTTGTACATCTCTTCGGCCAATTTGTGCGAAGCGGTCATGAGCGACTGAGTCGCCGATTCGATCGCCTCGGCATCGGTGCCCTCGAGCGCCTTCTTGACGGCTGCGACCGCATCCTGGATCCTTGTTTTTTCTTCGGCGGAGATTTTGTCACCGTATTCCGAGATGTTTTTTTCGGTTTGATAAACCAGATTGTCCGCCTGATTCTTGGCTTCCGCCAGTTTGCGGCGTTTCTTATCTTCTTCCGTGTGCGACTGCGCGTCCCGAACGAGCTTCTCGACCTCTTCCTTGCTGAGACCGCTGGAAGCCGTGATCTTGATGGATTGTTCCTTCTGTGTGGCCAGATCCTTGGCCGAGACATGGACGATGCCGTTGGCATCGATATCGAACGTCACTTCGATCTGCGGCATGCCGCGAGGCGCCGGCGGAATGCCGACCAAGTCGAACTGTCCTAGGAGCTTGTTGTCGTTGGCCATTTCACGTTCGCCTTGGAAGACTCGGATCGTGACAGCGGTTTGGTTATCGGCCGCTGTCGAGAACACCTGGCTTTTCTTGGTCGGAACCGTCGTGTTGCGTTCGATCAACTTGGTGAACACGCCCCCCAGTGTTTCAATGCCCAACGACAAAGGAGTGACGTCAAGGAGTAACACATCCTTGACTTCTCCCTTGAGGACGCCGCCTTGGATACCGGCTCCAATGGCGACAACTTCATCGGGGTTGACGCCTCGGTGCGGCTCCTTCCCAAAGAAATCCTTCACGACTTGAATCACCTTGGGCATACGTGTCATGCCGCCGACCAGCACGACTTCTTGGATATCCTTGGCCGTGACCCCCGCATCGGACATGGCCTTGCGACACGGTTCAATCGTCCGTTGAATGAGGTCGTCTACCAGTTGTTCCAGCTTGGCTCGCGTGAGTTTCGTGACCATATGCTTGGGGCCGCTGGCATCGGCGGTGATGAATGGTAGATTGATCTCTGTCTCTTGAGACGACGACAGTTCGATCTTGGCCCGTTCCGCCGATTCCTTCAGGCGCTGGAGCGCCATCCGGTCTTTCCGCAAATCGATGCCCTGGTCTTTCTTGAATTCGTCGACCAGCCAATCCATGACGCGGAGATCAAAGTCGTCGCCGCCGAGGTAGGTATCTCCGTTGGTCGACTTCACTTCGAAGACGCCTTCGCCAATTTCAAGAATAGAAATATCGAAAGTACCGCCACCCAAGTCGTAGACGGCAATCCGTTCATCCTTCTTCTTGTCAAGACCGTAAGCCAGAGAGGCGGCCGTTGGTTCGTTGATAATGCGAAGGACGTTCAGGCCGGCGATTTGACCGGCATCTTTCGTCGCCTGGCGTTGACTGTCGTCAAAATAGGCGGGAACTGTGACCACGGCTTCTGTGACTTTTTCACCGAGATAATCTTCAGCGGTCTGCCGCATTTTCTGCAGGATCATCGCAGAAATTTCCGGTGGGCTGTAGCGTTTGCCGCGCAATTCCACATGCGCGTCGCCGTTGTCGGCTTCAACCACCTTATAAGGAAGCCGCTTCATGGCCTCCTGAACTTCACGGCTCTTGAACTTACGCCCCATCAGACGTTTGACCGAGAAGATGGTGTTCTCGGGGTTGGTAATCGCTTGTCGTTTGGCGATTTGACCGACCAGCCGTTCCCCTTTATCGGTGATGGCAACGACGGAAGGAGTGGTTCGGCTCCCTTCGGCGTTGGCAATCACAACGGGGTCGCCGCCGCTCATAATCGCCACACACGAATTGGTGGTTCCAAGATCGATACCGATGACTTTACCCATTGGTAGACTCCTTCCTTCTCGGCAACGACGACTGAATGAGATCAGTTCATCGTTGAATCATGTTCGCTGGAATGGGCTGGTCCTGACGAGACACTGACCATTGCCGCCCGTAGAATTCTATCGTGCAAACGATACCCTTTTTGAAACTCATCCAATACTTTATTGGCCGGCACGTCGTTCGATGGCCCGTACGAGACGGCTTGATGGGCGCTTGGGTCGAAATCCTGGCCGGTCGTTTCGATCGCCTGTACACCGAACTTTGCCAGGATGCCGGAAAGCTGTTTGAGTGTCAGTTCCACACCCTGAATAAGCGCCGACTCGCCTCCGTTCGCCCGGGCCGACTTGATTGCCCGTTCCAAATTATCGACAACCGGCAGCAGCTCTTTGAGGAGCTGCTCATTTCCGAACCGAATCTGTTCACGCTGGTCTCGTTGTGTCAGCCGTTTGTAGTTTTCGAACTCCGCAGCCAGACGGAGGTACTTGTCATTGAGCGCTTTACATTCTTCCGTCTTGCTGGCCAGTTCGTCCTGAACTGAGGAACTCGACTCGCCCGAGACGGGAGAATCTTCTTCTAAACTCCCGATTGTATTGGCGTTTATTTTTTCCTGCTCTTGATCGTTACTCATCCTAATACCTATACAAGCGAGGAGATATCCATAGAATGGTGCGAAGTCAACGGGTAAGGGAAAATAAAATGGCGCAAGTCCTCAGAGGGCTAGGCCCATTGCGTCAGGCTCTCGCCACGGGCGCGGCGAGAGAGAAGTTCCAGCCCATGGAGAGTCAAGAATGGTTCAATATGTTGAATCGATCGTGTCTCTGGCGCGATCACCGGCGCCAATCCGCCCGTGGCGATCACATACGATGTACGCCCCAGTTCTTGTTCCATCCGCTGAACAAGACTGTCCACGAGACCGGCATAGCCGAAGATGAGTCCTGACTGAATGCTACTGGCAGTATCGGTTCCAATGACGGTCTTCGGCCGTGCAAGCTCAACCTTGCTCAACTTTGCAGCTCGTGTAAACAGGGCCTCCGCCGAAATCGTGAGGCCCGGTGCAATCACACCTCCAAGGTACTCTCCATTTTGGTTGACCGCGCAAAACGTCGTGGCTGTGCCGAAATCGACGATGATGAGGTCGCGGTGAAATTTCTCATAGGCAGCAGCGGCATTCACAATACGGTCGCTCCCGATCTCTTTCGGGTTCAAGTATTTCAAGGTTAAGCCTGTATCCATATCGGATGAGACGGTAAGAGGAGTACAGCCAAAAGATGTTTCAACCATTGATTCAAACGTTTCCGTGAGGGCAGGAACGACGCTGGAGATGATGGCATCGGTGATCTGCTCAGGAACACGTCCGTCTCGGGCCATGAGGCTGAGGCACAGGACGCCGTATTCGTCGCCGGTGGTCTTGGGATCGGTCGCCAACCGCCAATGAGTCAGTAAGGTTGATCCGTCGAAGATTCCGGCCACAACGTTGGTGTTCCCGATGTCGATCGCTAATAGCATCAGACTCATTCTACCCGGCCTGGTGTTCTTTCGCTACTTCTTAGATGGATGACCTCGGCTGCACGGACATCGATGAGAGACAGCGGTTGTGAACGAGAGTGAGGCGGCAAGGCTCTCACCTGTAGCGCACCGTCGGCAGATAACGCCTCCGCGATGCCGACGATCGCTTGACTATTCGCGAACAGCACGCGAACTTCACGCCCCAGTGTGGCACAGCGAGCTGTATAGGCTTGTCGTAGCCGGACCGGTCCGGAAGATCGAAGCTCGTCAAGACAATGTTCCAGTTCCAGCAATAGTTGAGCAATGAGCCGATTTCGATCGATCGGCTGTCGTGAGGCTTCCATCAATGAGGCCGCAACCGGCCGCAATTCTTCCGGAAACGACTCCGGAAGGATATTCACATTGAGCCCGATTCCAATGATCACGATCGGGTCATTGGTTGTGGCGAAGCTGCTCTCGCAGAGAATTCCCCCGACTTTCCGTTCATGGAGAAGCAGATCGTTCGGCCACTTCAGCAAGAGAGATGCAGACGTCGTCTGTTGAACGGCCTCAGTGACGGCCAGCGCGCTGACAAGCGGAATCCAGGATAACCATTGTGAAAGGGACAGGTGTTGTTCCATCCCACGTACAATAATAGAGCAATAGATGTTCAGCCCGGGCGGAGAGAACCAGGTGCGCCCATGTCGTCCATAGCCACCTGACTGGCTTTCAGCAATCACGACGGTGCCGTGCCGTGCGCCGCTTTGAGCCAGTGACAAGGCCTCCCTGTTGGTCGAGGGGAGGTCCTGGTGGAGATGCAAGGCATGGCCAAGTGACGTGGTCGCAAGGGTGCCCCGAATACTGTCGAGGCTGAGTGGGACGGAGGACATCATCAACTACGTACGTCGGCGCCGCAAGGGGCGTGCCGACGACATGACGAGGCTGATTGTCGCCGCCGGGGCGGAATGGGTGAGTGCTCCGATGGAGATACGATCCGCCCCGGCCGCTGCCATGGCTCGGACGTTCTTCAGCGTGATGCCGCCCGACACTTCTACTAGGGCCTGCTTCTTGATCAGTGCCACGGCACGTCGGACCAGCTTCGGAGCCATGTTGTCCAGCAGAATAATATCGGGCTTTCCTGCGAGCGCCTGTCGAACATCAGAGAGGGATTCCACCTCTACAATCATCGGGAGTGCGTTTGAGCGATGGGCATGCGCTAATCGGCAGGCCCGTTCAACCGGTCGTCGATCGTGGAGGAGAGCCAGATGGTTGTCTTTGATCAGGATACCGTCACTTAATGACCGGCGATGGTTGATGCCGCCCCCGAGTGAAACAGCCCACTTCTGAAGCGTACGCCAGCCGGGAAGCGTTTTCCTGGTATCCAGGATCTTAGCGGGATATCCGCGCACGGCCTGGCAGAACCGTTGCGTCAAGGTGGCGATTCCGGACAGGTGTTGAAGAAAGTTCAACGCGACCCGCTCGGCCTGCAGAATGGACCGCCCGTCACCTTCAATATGCAGGAGAGTCTCTCCGTTTTTGGCTCGATCGCCGTCGCGCTTGGACACCGACAACCGCAGGGAGGGGTCGACCATGAGAAAGGTCTGCACCGCTGCGGCCATTCCCGCCACAACCAACGGCTGTTGAGCGATGATCTCCGCCCGAGCCGGCACCGGAGACGAAAAGATCGACGCCGTTGTGGCATCTCCCCGAGCGAGATCTTCTTCGAGTCCTTGACGCACCGCACGGCGGATCTCGGCAGCAGGGAGGGTGGCCATCGTTAGACTGCAAGCATGGCGCGGAGCTGTCGTTCGCTGTCGGCCAACAGGACGCGATCGCGGGAGAGAGTCTGTACGCGCCCCTGGTGTTCGGCGATCACTTCCGGAGGAGCTTTCGACACAAACTCGAGGTTCTTGAGTTTTCCGTCGACCCGTTGCAATTCCTTGTCGGTCTCCATGATTTGTTTTGCCAAGCGTTCAATGGCTTTCTTGAGATCGACGTCGCCGGAAACTCCGATGCCTACGGACAGTCCTTCCGTGACGAGTCGCAGCAGCCTTACAGCTGGCCAATCGCAGGGAGAGCTCACCTCGGCGGTGCCGCGGCTCAGGTGGGCCAGGTGTCGTTGTAACTGGTGGAGCTGATTCTGCCTGTTCGGATCGTCGTGCCCGACATGAAACGGAATCTGCTGTCCCGGCGGATAATTCAAAAGGGCGCGGCCGGTTCGCGTGAGTCCGACCGTGTGTTCAAGCAACGAGAAGTGTTGTTCTACGTCAGGTGCAACCCAGTCCTGGTCCAGGACCGGATAGTTCTGCAAGACGATGCTGTCTCCCTGACGGGGGAGTGTCTGCCAAATTTCTTCCGTGATGAACGGCATGAAAGGGTGCAGCAACCGCATGGTCGTTTCCAGCGTCTCCACAAGCGTGTGCCTCGTGCTTGCTCCATCCAGATGTTCAGGTGCTTGTAGAACCGGTTTGATCAATTCCAGATACCAGTCGCAGTACTCATGCCAGATGAATTGATAGAGGACTGTGGCCGCCCGGTCGAATCGATAGGACTCCAACTCCGCCGTGACGGCACGAATCGCATGGCCAAGGCGGCTCAAGATCCACCGGTCGGGGAACGTCCGTTGTCCTGGAGGGAGTGCGGTGCGCGGGCCGTCGAGGTACATCAAGGCGAATCGCGCGGCATTCCATATTTTATTAGCGAAATTGCGGTAGCCCTCGATCCGTTCTTCGGCCAGTTTGATATCGCGTCCCGGCGAGGCCATCGAGGCAAGGGTAAACCGAAGGGCGTCGGTGCCGAATTGATCCATGACGTGCAGCGGGTCAATCACGTTGCCCTTGGATTTGCTCATCTTTTGGCCTTCTGCATCGCGGACCAACGCATGGATATAGACATCTTTGAAGGGCACGTCTCCCATGAACTTGAGTCCCATCATGACCATACGGGCGACCCAGAAAAACAGAATGTCGAGCCCTGTGACTAACGTAGAAGTCGGGTAATAGGTCTTCAGTTCCGGTGTCTGGTCCGGCCAACCCAGTGTGGTGAACGGCCAGAGGGCGGAGGAAAACCAGGTATCGAGCACGTCGGGATCACGCAGGAGATCGGTGCTGCCACAGGATGGACACCGTGTGGGAGCCGATTTGGAGACGATGGGTACGGCGCCTGGCAAGATCGTAGTCCGACCGTCCGCGGTGATGATCTGACGACCGTTGCAAGCCAGGCAGTACCATGCGGGAATCTGGTGCCCCCACCAGATTTGTCGTGAGATGCACCAATCTTTAATATCCCGCATCCAGCCGAGGTAGTTGTTGACCCAGCTTTCGGGCACAATTCGGATGCGTCGCTCCTCCACTGCTTTGATCGCCGGCTCGGCCAGCGGTTTGATGTTCACAAACCATTGCGGTGAGAGATACGGTTCCACGACGGTCTTGCAGCGGTAACATTTTCCGATGGCCATCTTATGGTCTTCGGTTGTTGCCAGGATTCCTCGTTCGCGAAGCAATGTTTCGACCTTGGGACGTGCTTTAGAGACGGGAAGGCCACGGAGCATCTCGATCACCGATGGTTCAACCGCAGCCTGTTGCATCCCGGCGGCATCTAGTAAGGCGGCATGATCGAGCACCGCGAGCCGAGTAAGTCCGTGCCGCTCTCCTGCTTCGTAGTCGTTGAAATCGTGTGCTGGGGTGATCTTGACAGCACCGGTTCCGAATTCAAAATCGACCAGGATACGGTCTCCAACGATAGGGATCTCACGCGTCGTCAGCGGCAGGCGAACCTTCTTGCCGATCAGATGGCGATAGCGAGGATCATCCGGATGGACGGCGACGGCCGTGTCTCCCAGCATCGTTTCAGGCCTCGTGGTTGCGACCACGAGGACCGTGTCGGGGTCATCGGTAAGGGGGTAGCGGATATGATACA
This sequence comes from Nitrospira sp., assembly GCA_037445435.1. Classification (GTDB taxonomy): domain Bacteria; phylum Nitrospirota; class Nitrospiria; order Nitrospirales; family Nitrospiraceae; genus Nitrospira_D. The sequence continues at coordinate 9,408 of JBBIKN010000057.1, forward strand.
GCTTTCCCTTGATGTCCTCGTGCTCAACCTCGATGTCCGACAACGCAGTCAGGCAGCGGGGACACCAATTGATGAGCCGTTCGCCGCGGTAGATCAACCCGTCTTCGTACAGACGCACGAAGACCTCGATGACGGCTTTGGACAAGCCCTCGTCCATCGTAAATCGCAAACGGTCCCAGTCACAGGATTCTCCGAGCTGCTTTTGTTGATTGATGATCGTGTTCCCCGACGCCGCTTTCCATTGCCAGACCCGTTCGACGAATCGCTCCCGTCCGAGCGATTCCCGTGAGAGGCCTTCCGCCATCAGCTGCTTTTCCACCACGTTCTGGGTGGCAATGCCGGCGTGGTCGGTTCCCGGAAGCCAGAGCGTATTGCGCCCCTGCATGCGCCGCCATCGGATCAGGATGTCTTGGAGTGAATGGTTGAGTGCATGGCCGACATGGAGTGATCCGGTGACGTTCGGTGGAGGAATAACAATGCAATAAGGCTTGCCTGGATGGTCGGGTGATGCGTGGAAGTATCGGCGAGCGATCCACGCCCGGGTCCAGCGATCTTCAACCGCTTTGGGATTGTACGTTTTCTCGAGCTGAGGTGTTGCCATCGAATGATCTGTGGTGGATTACACCGAACTGGATGCCGTGGATTACAAGGATGGCATCATAGCATGTCTATCCTCTCGTAGAAAATGGCGTGAGTCCCAGCTTGTGACCGTGAGAGGCATGTGTTATACAGTCGCCCACAAAGAATCATTAAACATAACGCAGTAGGAGGACCATGGCACGAGGTCGCGAGAAGGATCGGAAAACGCGAAAGAAACACCGGAAAAATATCAAGCGGATGAAAGCCCTGGCGAAGGCTCGACGAGGAAAACGGGGCAAGAAAAGTTAGATCTTAGCGGACGTGTGAGGCTTCTTCAGTTTCGAGAAGACGTTTGAGTTCAGCCTTGATGTGCTGCTCGGCCACATCAGGCACGATGCGCTGGACGGCCTGCTCGACGGTTTGTGCAACTGTGGCTCTCACCAAGTCGTCTGCCAGTAGCGGGGCCTGCTTCAGCACCGCACGTTGAAGCTCATCTTTGATCACCTGATCGACTGTTCCTACCTGTTCCCGCACGACCGCGGGTAAGTATTGATGGATCTTGGATTCGACTTGATCCTTGACCAGTCGATCGACGCTCTCTCCGACGGAAGTTTTGGCCACTTCGGATACGGTTTGCCGGATGACGGGCTCGCTGGCGGTGAGCTCGTTCTTCAGCAGAGACGGTATGGCTTGAGACACGAGAGGTTGAATCAGTGAGGTGAGGTATTCTTGAGAGAGGATGTTCCCAAGCTGGGCCTGCACTTCCTTCCGGACAATCGGCCGAACGTGGCTCGTGAGTTTCTCTTCGATCACACGGGGGAGGAGATCTGCCAGGTTCTGCTCGCTCCGTTTGACCATCGATTGTAAGAGCTGATCGAAGAGGCCCTTCATCGCATCCTCTGGACCTGTGCCTGTATGGGCCGAGGGTGCCGGTGATGTGTGAGGTGAGCCTGTCTGCTGTGTCATAGAGTCCTCTTGCTCGTCGGTTCCTGCCAGCTGACCGATCGGTTCTTCATCATCCGTATCGGTTGAAGTCGATGTCGGAGGCCACGTACGCCGCTTGAGACGTTTGCCGTTTGAAGTCCCTACCTGTTTCTGTTGAAGAGACTTCAGGACTTCCAGAAGATCTTCGGATTGAAAAGGCTTCTTGAGGAATGCTTTTACGCCTAATGTGCGGAGATGAGTTTCATCCGGGCGATCTGCGGGGTTGATTAACGACACCAGGAAAGTTTCGGTAAGATTGTCGAGTTTATTGATCTCTTTACAAAAACCTGAAAACGTCATGTTGTCAAGATGGTAGTCGGCGATGATGAGCGAAGGATTGCTTCGGCGAGCTGCTTCGAGAGCGGCTGGGCCGTCCGAAAACCCAACGACCTCAAATCCTTCCGGGGCCGAAATCTGTTCGACCATCCGTCTGACCGCTGGGCTGCTGTCCACAACGAAGATGGGAAAAGACATGGAAACGCGCCAGATTTTTTTAGTTTCTTCGAAGCTAGCAAGGGGGGTATTCTTTGTCAAGAAAACCATCGATAGGTGATTGGATTCACGACGTATTTCGGCACGCCGGGTTGCCGAACGAAAGCACGGCAGACACATCATGAGTTCGTCGATACGAGTCGTGTTTTTCGATGCAGCCGATACCCTGTTTCATGTGCACGGGTCGGTCGCTGAGATCTATCTGCGACATGCGGTTGAATTCGGCTTTCCACAGAAACCGGATTCGGTGGCCGCGATCAAACACGCGTTCAGCCGAGCGTTTCGTGAAGCCCCGCCGCCGGTCTTTGCCGCGACTGAACCGGCACGGATCAAACACAGTGAACGGCTGTGGTGGTTCGATATCGTGCATCACGTCTTTTATCGCGTAGGCATGTTCGAGCGATTCGATGAGTTTTTCGATCAGGTGTTTCGTGTCTTTGAGGACCATCGATCATGGCGGTTGTTTCCTGAAACGGCTTCAACCTTGACTCGGCTCAAAGCACGGGATCTGGAGCTCGGTATCATCTCGAATTTCGATTCCCGCCTCTTTGCCGTGATACGGGGACTCGGGATCGCTGATGCATTCGATACGGTGACCATCTCAAGTTTGGCCCAAGCCGCAAAACCTGCTCCACAGATCTTTCACATCGCGTTGGAGAAGCATGCCGTCGATCCTGAGGAGGCCCTGCATGTCGGGGATAGTCTGCGGGACGATGTGGAAGGTGCGAAGAAAGCGGGGCTTCACGTCGCCTTGTTGGACCGTGACGGTAGGCGGCAACCAGGAGATGTTCCGTCTATTAAGACCTTGGAAGAGCTGTTTCCACTTCTAGAGCGGATCGAGCAATAGTGGCACGATGTCCTTTGCGCGCCCTTGCAGTGACACATCGACCAAGGCGGACTGCGGGGTGGGATCAAGATTGATTTCGGCGACGCACGCACCGGCTTCTTTTGCAAGAGATGCGAATCCCGCAGCTGGATAGACGACGCCGGATGTGCCGATGATGAGCAAGACGTCGCACTGTTTGAGTACCCGCGAGCAGGTGTCGAGATCCTCAGCAAACAAGGATTCTCCGAACCAGACGATATGGGGGCGGAGCAGCGATTTGCAATGGGGACAGGATGGAAGGATTGAAATCGGCGCATCACGGTTCTCCTCCACCACGCCACAGCCGGTGCAACGAACTTTCCAGATGTTGCCGTGAATCTCCGAGAGTTTCCGCGAGCCGGCGTTCCGATGCAATCCGTCTACATTCTGAGTGATCAGCCAGAAGTCACGACAACGCCCTTCCAGTTCCGCCAAGGCGAGATGAGCCGTATTCGGCTGTTTGGAAGCGATCAGCTCGCGTCTCCAGTTGTACCACTCCCAGACGAGGCGAGGATCCCGCTCGAAGGCTTGGGGCGTTGCGAGGTCCTCCGCGCGAAAGTTCCTCCACAAGCCGTCCGTGCCGCGAAACGTCGGCACACCGCTGTCGGCGGAAATACCGGCGCCGGTCAAAACAGTGATCGCACCGGCGGCGGCAAGCGTTTCCTTCAAAAGTCCAAGATCTGATCCACGCATCATAATTTTTGTATTGGCGAGCGCAATGTGTAGCTGGGTCTCTATGGAGGCGTCATGCTATAGTACCCTCGTTTTCCATGCAACTGAACGAGGACGACCTATGGAACAAATCTTAATTGTGGGAGCTGGGTCAGTTGGTGGGTTCTTCGGGGCTCACCTGGCGAAAAACAATCCCCATGTTTCCTTTCTTCTCCGGCCAAAGACCCTTGAAGCTGTGAAACAGAATGGACTGACGCTTCGGAGCGCGAGCGGGTCGTTCACTGTCAGGCCCATGGTCGCGTCGGATGCGCGAGAACTCCCACCGCCGGACCTCGTGATTCTCGGCGTGAAAGCCTATGATCTCGAGGAAGTTCTGAACCAGATCGAACCGATACTGACTGAAAAAACCGTGATTCTCACCTTACAGAACGGGATCGATACCGAAGACCGTCTTCTTGCGCAAATCCAGCGAGATTGTGTTGTTGGAGGCGTCGCTTATATCTACTCAAGAATCGCCGCGCCCGGCGTGATCGACCATTATAAAAAAGGAACCGTCGCCATCGGCGAATTGATGGGACATGACAGCAGACGTCTCCTTGCCATCCGTGACCTGTTCACCGCAGCGGGCATTCCTTGCCACCTCTCTAAAGATATTCGCCGCACCAAATGGGAAAAGATGTGCTGGAACTGCGTCTTCAACCCGATCACGGTGCTGATCGATGATCGCGTGGCGAAGGCGCTCGATCATTCGGAGATGATGGGTGTCATCCGGCAGATCGTCGGAGAGGTCGCAGCAGTGGCGGCAAGCCTGAAAGTACCTTTGCCGCCGGACATGGCGGAACGAGTCGTCAAGGCGTCACAGGAGATTCGTGATATCCATACCTCTATGTACGATGATTGGAAAGCGGGACGGCCGACGGAAATCGATTACTTGAATGGGTACATTGTAGAGCAGGGGCGGAAGCTCGGTATTCCGACTCCGGTGAATGAAGCCTTGACGGCGATGATCAAGGCCGTCACGGTAAAGGAACAGACCAGCCAGGGGCGCGTTCGAATAGAGGGCGCTGTGGTTCAGCCCGTGTCCTTCGATCGTGCCGCGATCGCGTCATTGCCCGCCGAGCATCATGTGGAGGTCTCGACAGTCATGCCGGGTATGAAGGGTCGAGGAATTCGGTTGAAGGGGCTGCTCGATATTCCGGCTTTAGCTATTGAGGCGGATCACGTCGCGTTTCATGCAGCAGACGGGAAGTACTCGGCCTGTCTTACACTGCAACAGGCGAAGGAGTACGGAGTGCTCGTGTACGAGCTGGATGGAGCAGCCTTGCCGGAGGCGAAGGGCGGACCGTTTCGGTTAGTGACACCAGGGCTCGGTGATCTCTGTGCCAATGTTAAAGGGGTCGCTCGGATTGAAATCACCAAAGGGCCGGGGCGGGATACCAGACAAACGACTTGTCCACCATCATCTCCTTAATAGGATGATATAAGAGAAGGGCGTCGTTGACTTGATCGTGCAGAAGAATCCGTTCGAAGCTCCATCTTCCGAACGTGCCGAAGGAGGATTCATTGACAGATACAAGGGGGGAATACTCCGGGTGGCTTCGCAGCGCGATCACAGGGGTGATTCTTGGAACCATCATCGGAGCGATTCAGGTCTGGTTCTTTAAGCGCGACCTGTCGCATCTCTGGGCAGCGATGGTGGCGGGAGTCTTGTATATGACAACCTGGGTGTTGTTCACCGAGAGGCTTCGTCTCGCCGGCGGGAAGGTTCTCTTAGGCGCTGCCGCTGGTCTTATTGCCGCCATCGTGTGGTGGGCGATTGCCGTTCATGCTGAGAATGCGTTTCTCCAGTCGGCTGTGGCCGGTACCTGTTTCGGTGCTGCTTACGCCTGGTCGGAAGGGCGGAAAGCGCCGTAAGCCTATCGTGCCGATCAAGTCTTCTGTAAGAGAGCACCACAACGGCAATCATCAGATAGACCCCTTGCGTCAGCCTTGCACACCGGATCTTGCGAGCGTATGATTTTATCATGCTCAGCTCGAACGCAAGAGAGATGTATGGGTTGTCTTATACGATGGGTACGACATGTGCCGTGCTATTTCTCTCTGGTTGCATCTTGGCGCAGATGCTTGGGGCACCCATCACGTTTTCGAGTCTGCTCGATTCATCCGATGTGCCGTCGGCCTCCGCCTGCGAAGACTTCTCTCTTCCATCATCGGCGCCTGAACCAGGGATATCAGGCCCACTTTTTCTTGACATTGAGTTCCAATCGGCAAGTTACCTTCCGATCCTTCTGACATCGGTTTTCCATCCTCCTCAAACACAGCTCGCACTCTCGTAAGGGTACGCTTAGGTGTAGCGGTAGGGTGAACCTCTCTGAAAGGAGGTGGCCCAGCTATCAAGACTCATTGAGTTATGTCGTTAACGAATCATTACGAGGTCAGGAGATGTCAGATACCCGTAGCAGGAAAAATCCTTGGGCTATCTGATGAGTATTGCAGTCACAGTGGACGGACCAACCATGGAGGTGATAGCCATGCCTGGGATGAACGACGCGCTCTCATATATTATTTTTGGTGTCTTTGTATTCGCAATCATTGTGTTCGCCCTATTCAGCGCGGGTTGAGGCGAAGTTGTAAATGATGTCCTGCCCGACTTGAGGAGCCGCCTGCGATCCAGTGTAGCGCTCTGCCTAGACTGATTCGAGTAGGATGGCAGATGTCCGCAATGATTTCCGCGCCTGGATATCCAGGCGCGGAATTGCGCACGAGTCAACCGATGCAGCACACAGATCGTTCGTCTCGCATTCAGTCTCTGATTCGATGGTTCATCGGTTGTGACTGTGAACAGGAAAGCGGTCAGTCTATGGATAGCTGTGGTTCAGGCAAGAGCGATTCCGGTTCGCTTGCCCACCAAGACTGCGCTAGAGTATAGTGCTTTTCATGCGTCGAATTGACAGAGAGGCAGTTCGCTTTTTGTCTCGCGGAACAGCTGGGGCAATTCTTGTCTTGTTCATCTGTCTTTGCGTGGTATCGCAAATGCTTGGAGCACCGATCACGCTTCTTGGTTTGCTTGCGTCGGATACCCCGGCGGAATCTCTCTCTGAAGACTTTTCAATTCCTCCGATCACGCCCGAGCCGGGCGCACCGAGCCGTTCGAGTTTTTATGCAGAGTTCAACCCTTCACTCCATCTTCCGATTTTCTCCACTGCGGTTTTTCATCCTCCCCAAGGGCGATCTCCGTTCGCATCGTAGCGAATCGAACTGTGGACGACTTCTCTGAGACGTCACGCGTGGATCACCACGCACTCACGCAAGGGGTGCGGCGTGAAGACGTTTGAGAGCCGGTTGCACTGAGACAGCCTACTGTTTTGATGTGGAGAGCTGAGGAGAAACATGAAAAGGCCGAATGTTTCTGCAGGTTGGTTTTTACTCATTGTGATTGGCGGACTACTCGATGGATCGCTCGCGTTTTCAGCGTATGAGTCCATCACGGATGAGCACGTCGCAAGCCGGACGTACAGGATCTCATCAGGGGAGACATGGCTCAATCTCAGAATTGAGGCAGCCGTCGAGCACGCTTCGCCATCGGGCTGTTCTGCGGGTCAGAAGATAGAGCGTCATCAAAGTATGTTAGACCCACAGCTGTCGGCCTCCGGCAAAGACGACAATCTCGCTCCCATAAACCCAGACCAATGCAAAGAAACGGAATTCATCTTGCCGATGAACCGATATTGGCTGGGAGGGGCGGCATGCCCGAGAAGATTTTTTCGAAAGGAAGGCTCCAATGACCTCTGTTGCGCAGTGGTCCATATATAGGCGTCCGGTGATAGGTGCGTTGCTGGCTGCGGGTGCATGGTTATTTCTTCAGGAAGGTTGTGTGCCAGATCGTGAGGTGAGTGCTGGCTCCGCGATGTCTGTTGTTCTTGCCGTGCAGGATGACTCCGTCCTTCACCGGCATGGTCAGACTACTCCGATCAGTATCAGGAAGGAAGATCGGTCTGGTTCGATGGAAACACCGAGCCAATCTCTCAAGCATGCATCCATATTGTTGCACAAAGCGGCAAATGCCATCGAAAAGGATAACGTCTTGGCGGTGCAACTTATCCGGCAAGTGGTCTCTATTCTCAAGCACCAGGTGATCCCATCCCTCATCGATCAAAATTCAACGTTGCTCCCCATCAGCTCGCTCTCAGGCCTGGCTGAGCAGGAAATTGATGGTGAGGGGCCGATGCGTTCGATGAGAGAATAGTGACTTGTCACAAGTTTGCGGTGTGCGACGAAACGATAAGGAGAAAGACGATTGTCTAAGGCCAGCTCGATAGAGTGCATGACAAAAAGGTCCACGCATAAGTCCCTGTCTCCATCCAGCTGATTATGAGGGACATATGAAGAACAACGGTCACGCAAAGTCATCAGAAGCGCTTCCTGATGCGCCTTGTGCATATGGCGGACTTCCGGCGAACCCTGATGTCGGTCATGTCGTTGTGGAATTCCTGGCAGGTCGGATTCCACAGGAGACCGTCTCCCGGATTTGGCATCGTCGTTGTTATGACGAGCTTCTCGATCAAGGAGAGGAGTCCTGACGAGGGTTCCAGAAGAATGACGGGATGCACTCGAAGATTCGACCCGTAGGATTCTCTCTCGTGTGTTAGGGTGCACGTAGCAGTCGGCTGAAGGAAAGCCTGCTTGTTTCAGTCAATCAGTTCAGGATTAGAGTATGCATATCATGGTCGCTTCGTGAGTGGTTCGACAGGATTCTCTTCATCAGAATGCGTAACGACTTCCGCTTCCCAGATCAATCCATCGTGGTTCTGTTCCACCTTCTCGACCGTAGGCGGTTCTTCAAACGCTGAGTCGGTTACGATCGTGGTTATGGATGCCGACACCACGGAGAAAAAATCATGGAAGTCCGCCTCGAATCGGGCCGATGGCTTCGATGCCGAGAGGTCGGTGTGATAATGACGAGTATCGATCCCGACGAGAGATTGCTCCCATGGCGTTGATCCACACACTCACGATCCTGATTTGCCTGGCTGCCCTGTTCAGTTATGTGAACCACCGGCTGCTGAAATTGCCGATGACGATCGGGCTGATGGCGGTGGCGCTGGGATTCTCTCTGACGCTGCTGGCATTGGGCAAGCTGGGCTTCGGGGTGGAGGCTGAGGCACAACGCTTCATCGGCGCCATCGATTTCAACGAAGCGCTCATGCATGGCATGCTGGGTTTTTTGCTGTTTGCGGGCGCGCTGCATGTCAAACTGGACGAGCTGCTGGATCTCAAGTGGGTGATCGGCACTTTGGCGATCATCGGGACGATCCTCTCGAGCGTGCTCATCGGCCTGGCCGGCTACGTATTGTTCGATCTCGTCGGCTTGCCGCTGCCCTTTCTCTATTGTGTGCTGTTCGGCGCATTGATTTCCCCGACCGATCCGATCGCCGTCATGGGAGTCCTCCGGGAGGCCCGCCTTCCTAAGGCACTGGAGATGAAAATCGTCGGGGAGTCTCTCTTTAATGACGGCGTTGGCGTGGTCATTTTTCTTGTCGTCTTGAATCTCGTCCCCAAGGAGGCGGTTCATGCGACCGACGTGCTTGCCTTGTTCGCGGAGGAAGCGTTGGGGGGAGCGGCGCTGGGGCTGGTCTTGGGCTACATCGCCTATCGGATGCTCCGCTCCGTCGACAATTACCAAGTCGAGATTCTCATTACCCTGGCGCTGGTCATGGGCAGCTTCGGGCTGGCGGATCTGCTGCACACGTCCGGCCCGATCGCGGTGGTAGTGGCGGGTCTTCTCATCGGAAACCATGGGCGGCAATGGGCCATGTCGGAGACGACACGCGAGCATCTCGACAACTTCTGGGAGCTGTTGGATGAGTTGTTGAATGCGGTCTTGTTCGTTCTGATCGGGTTGGAAGTGCTCGTGTTGAGCTTCCAGCAGCCGTATTTGATGGCTGGACTCGTAGCCATTCCGATGGTGCTCGCGGCGCGCTGGCTGAGTGTCGTGCTCCAGATCCGACTGTTCAGTTTCGTCCGGGAGTTCAGCGCTCGGACCGTGACGATCCTGACGTGGGGCGGTCTGCGCGGTGGCATTTCCGTTGCGCTGGCCCTTTCTCTGCCCCCGGGTTCGTCGCGCGATGCCCTCGTGACGATCACATACGCCGTTGTCGTCTTTTCGATCCTGGTGCAAGGGTTGACGATCAACCGGGTGCTGGGAGGGGTGAAGACTCCGCAATTGGTGTAGGCATGACCGATATGAGAGAAGCGGGACATCCGTGAGGAGGAGGCATGATGAAAGAACGATGGTTGACGCAGCTGATCGAACGGTTGGTCGAGTGGGCGATGAGTTCGGGAATTCGTGTGGTGCTTGTCGGCATAGCCATGTTGCTTCTGCTGTCAATCACAAGACAAGTTCTCAAACGTCTTCGGCGTCTCTATGAAGGCGCGCTGCCGAGTCCAGCCCAGCGGAGGAGAGCGGACACGCTCACGTATGTGCTGCGCGATGTGGCACGCGTGTTCATTGTGGCCGTCGGAACGATGATGATCCTGTCCGAAATCGGGATTGACCTCAAACCCCTGCTGGCTGCCGCCGGCTTGGGCGGATTGGCGATCGGATTCGGCGCTCAGAGCTTGGTCAAAGATGTCATTGCGGGTTTCTTTATCCTGCTGGAAGATTCCATCAGTGTAGGGGACGTCGTAGAGGTGGCCGGCGTGAGCGGCGTGGTCGAGGAAGTCAAGCTGCGCACCATCACGCTGCGCGATGTGTCCGGCAGCGTGCACATCGTGCCGAACGGGATCGTGGACCGGGTCAAGAATATGACAAAAGGCTATTCCTATTTCGTGTTCGACATCGGCGTGGCTTATCGGGAAGATGTCGATCGCGTGATGGCCGTGCTCGTGGAAATAGCGGCGGATCTTCGGGCCGATCCCCTCTACGCCGCGGACATTCTGGAACCGCTGGAAATGCTCGGAGTCGATCGCTTCGATGAGTCCGCCATCATCATCAGGTGCCGTCTCAAGACTCTGCCCAGTCAACAATGGCGGATCGGGCGCGAGATGAACCGGCGGATCAAAAAGACATTCGATGCCAAGGGCATCGAAATCCCGTTTCCCCATCGGACGATTTACTGGGGACAGCCGGGACAAGCTCCAGGAGCATTCGCCCAAACCGGTACATAATCCATGCGGCACGCTCGTGACAAGTGAAGACGCCGTTCAGCTTGAAGTGCTCGTGCAACGCCTTGTCGCTGCGAACGACTTTCTCGAAGTCAAACGCGTACTTCTTGTCGACCTTGGGGGTGAAGGGCGTATAGGGTTTCTTTACGCCCTTCCACGTCGAGCCTT
>JBBIKN010000058.1:0-20170 GCA_037445435.1 Nitrospira sp.
GCGCAACTCCCTGAACTCTCTCACTCTGACCTGGTGAACTGCGGAAGTTGGGCTAGAGGTCTGCCGCCCGAGCTTTGCCGCGAGTGGATCCCAAGTCGTGAACATGCTTAGGTGGCGATGAGGTTTCCTCAACCCATTTATGGGCTCCCATGTCACACATGCCGTGGAAGTGCGCGCCATCCTCGATAGAGATACCCGGTGTGCGGATATCGCCGATGAGGATCCCGGGCTTCTGAATATGAATTTTTGCAGTGGCTGTGACCGTGCCGTTGACCTTGCCGCTGGTCATCAACGTGCCGGCTGAAAGAATTCCTTTAATGACCGCTTGCTCTCCAATAATAAGCGTCCCGGTGGTGTGAACTTCGCCTTCAACGCGGCCGTCGATGCGGACGGTCCCATCAAAGTTGAGAATACCCTTGAAATCGACTCCTTTGCCAAGAAACGTAAAATTATCGCGGTCGCTGGGGTCTTGAGCACGTTTATCGCCTAGAGCCCACATCAGCTTGCCTTGCTCCTTGTGAAAACAAACCGGCGAGGCACAGTCCTCAAATGGTATGAACAGCAGGAGGAGGTTGGTTCGATGAGAAGAGGCCCCCCCTTGTTGTCTAGTGTATCACATGACTAGGCAGAGACCTTCCTAATGGGTAGGTCACTCGGACTTCCAACGGAATGCAGAGGTATGGTGTCACGTTGGGAGTTGGGGGTAGCTTGTTCCATTTCCAAGGTGCCGTTAAAGATGACGCCTTCTTCCATAGAGAGCATGGGTGTGGTGACTCCGCCATTGATAGTCGCGGGAGCCCGCAACTTCATTTTGTCTCGGACACGAATATCACCTGTGATCTTCCCTTTACACACGACAGTGCCGGCCGTAACTTTCGCCGTAATAACAGCTTCTTCGCCGACCAAGAGGACGCCATCCGTGTGGATTTCCCCCTCGAGAGTGCCATCGATTCGGACAGTCCCGTTGTAGGTGATGATACCTTTGAATACGACGCCCTTGCCGACAAAGGCGCTGACATCTTGCCCAGGGTCGTGCCGCATCGATTCCAGGCTCGATCCATTACCCTCAAGGTCAACTTCATCGGAACGCCTACCGTCTTGTTTGTCTTTCCACATATGCTCGCCTCCTCTCACCATATGCGATAGCGGGGTCCGATTAAAGAACGGAACCCTTAGCGTTAGGGAACATGTCGGTCTATTCCGTTGAGATATTTAGCGTCCAGACGCTTAAAAAGCAATAAGATCCGCTTTTTGGGCGAGCGTGGAGACCGTGGTCATGAAGCGGGCTAACTCAAAAGCGTCTCTACAACTCCCTCGAGTTCATCAGAGGAAAAATAATGAATGACGACTTTCCCTCCTTGCTTGTGTGGGTGGATCGTCACCTTTGTGCCAAGACGTTTTTGTAACCGGGTTTCAAGATCAGCCCATGGTGCGCTGCGAGGATTCTTGGGCTGCTGCTTCTTTCCTAGAAGGGAGCGTTCCACGAGTTTTTCTGTTTCCCTGACAGAAAGAGTGCCCGCCGCCACCATTTTGCCGATTCTAAGCTGCTCCTCCGTGGATTGGATGCCGAGTAGGGCTTTCGCATGGCCAGTTGTCAGTGACCCTCCTTCAACGAGTTCCTGGAGCTCAGGATGGAGATGGATCAGCCGCACGAAGTTCGCCACGGAAGAACGATCACGCCCGACCTTTGCGGCGATGGCGTCTTGTGTAAGGCCGAATTCATTCATCATGCGCGAATAGGCTCGTGCTGTTTCCATGGGGTTCAAATCTTCTCGCTGGAGATTCTCAACCAATGCCAGTAAGAGAGCCTCTTGATCACTGCAATTGCGAATGACGACCGGAATGGTATCCAGGCCGGCTTCCTTTGAGGCGCGCCATCGGCGTTCTCCGGCAATCAATTCGTAGATGCCATCACCTTTACGGCGTACCATAATTGGCTGAAGCACGCCACTCTCTTTGATGGAAGCCGTCAGTTCAGCAAGTTCTTCTTGGGGAAAGGCGTGCCGAGGTTGATAACGATTGGGCACTATATTGTCGATCCGTATCCGCTGGACATCGGACGGCTCCGTAGGCTGGCTCCCTTTGGAGGATGGGAGAAGGGCACCAAGTCCTTTACCGAGGGCTTTTTTCTCCATGGCTAATAAACTCCTTAGCTAATTGTACGTAGGACTGGGAACCGGCGGATGCTACGTTGTACAAGATTCCCGGTCGGCCATAACTCGGAGCTTCTGCAAGCGAGACATTGCGCGGGATGACGGCTTGATACACTTTATCGACGAAGTGAGACCGTATTTGGTCAGCTACCTGTCTGGATAAGCTATTGCGCGAGTCAAACATGGTCAAGACAATTCCCTCCAGGTCCAAGCTTGAGTTAAACGATTGACGGACCAGATCAATGTTTCCGATAAGCCTGGTGAGACCTTCCATCGCGTAATATTCGCATTGGACTGGGATGAGAACTGAATCTGCGGCAGTAAGGGCGTTAATGGTGAGAATTCCGAGAGCGGGTGGGCAATCTAGAAAAACAAAGTCGTATTTCTTTCTGACTTCTCCAATGATCGTCCTAAGATGACCTTCGCGCCCTTCAACATTGGCAAGTTCAACTTCAGCACCGGCAAGATCGGCGTTGGCTGGCACGAGAGAAAGGCCTGGAACCAATGTCTCCATTGAAGATTCCTGAATCGTGCTGGATTCAAGAAGGCAAGTATATGTCGTAGTCTTCAGAAGTTCGTGATCAATACCGAGACCGCTCGTCGCATTTCCTTGGGGATCCATGTCGATGAGCAGTACGGATCTTCCCTCTAGAGCTATTGCCGAGGAGAGATTTATTGCCGTAGTCGTCTTGCCAACTCCACCCTTTTGATTTGCTACCGCAATTACCTTTCCCATTCACGAGGCTCCTAGGAACATACTTGTTCCACGTGGAACATAAAGGGGATATTGTGGATATTTATGGTGAAGAAGTAACAGAGGGAGTGACAATAGATACAACCCTCTGCCCGTACCCTTTCTGAAGTCCAAATTGGTATTCGTTTATCAATCGCCAGTTAGAACACAGGTCCAATCTGTTGATCGGTTGTGACGAGTAAAGAATGGCTTTCCCTCCTTGCCGAAGAAGTCTGATGCCTTTGCTCAAGATCAGGTCATGTTTCAACGCACGAGTAGTGATGTAGTCGAATGATTCCCATGGTAGACGTTCGTTCAGGAACCTCTCTAGAGTTCCGTCGAAAATATTGACATTTTCGAGTTGCAGGAGGCCTGTAATGAAGTGAACAAAGGAAGACTTCTTTCGAGCTGGCTCTACAAGGGTGATATTCAGGTCCTGTCTTGCAATTTTTAGAGGAATTCCAGGAAATCCGGCTCCGGTACCAATATCGAGCAGCCTGGCTCCGATAATAATGTCATCGGCTCTGAGCGCGGCAAGAGAATCCACAAAATGTTTAATAATGATCTCATCGTCTAGCGTAATGCTCGTCAGGTTGAATGATTGATTCCAGCGTTGAAGCTGATAAAGGTACACCATGAATTGTTGCACTTGTTCGGTGCTAAGTTGAACGCCAATTTCTCCTGAGCTCTTCTGCAGGAGTAAGGAAGATGAGCCGACTTGTTCCACGTGGAACAATTACGCTGATGCCAGACGGAGGTCAATAGGGGAAAGTAGATTCTAGATGAATATCATGAGACTAAGCGTCGCGTAGGAGGGAATTGGCGCCTACTCTTTTCTATTGCAACCAAAAGTAAGGATATGGCAGCTGGAGTCACGCCTGATATTCTCGATGCCTGGCCGACTGTTTCCGGTCTTATTCTGTTGAGCTTCTCTCGAACTTCACGAGAAAAGCCTAAAACAGTGTTGTAATTGAACGTGTGAGGAATCAATTTCTGCTCCAACTTCTTAAATTTTTCGACTTGCTGGATCTGCCGACGTACATAGCCTTCGTACTTAATCTGAAGCTCGACTTCTTCGCTAATTTCATTCTCAGGAATGAAGGGCATTCCAAAAACCGTTAGAAGTTCTTGATAGTTCGATTCCTGCCGGCGAAGTAGTTGTGCCATGGTCATGGCAGACGAGGTATTCTCGAGATAGGTACCTTTCGTTCGCAGTCGGACATCCTCGGTAAAGAATGGTCTGGCTGAATTCAGATGTTCGATTTCCTTTTCGATCAGATGTTTCTTCCGTAAGAACTTCTCGTAGACACCATCGGGAATCAGACCTACATGATATCCAACCGGCATAAGTCGGAGGTCCGCATTGTTGTGTCGGAGAAGCAATCGGTACTCAGCCCTTGATGTGAACATTCGATATGGTTCGTAAGCATCTTTCGTAATAAGGTCATCGATGAGCACCCCGATATAGGCTTGAGATCGATCAAGGATCAGGGGAGGCTTCTCCCGCAACTTCAGGACAGCATTAATCCCAGCGATTAACCCCTGTGCTGCCGCTTCTTCGTACCCCGAAGTGCCGTTGATTTGTCCAGCGTGATAGAGACCCGTAACTAGTTTAGTTTCAAGTGTTCGATAAAGTTGACGAGGGGGAAAATAATCGTACTCAATCGCATAGCCTGGTTTGAGGATTTTAGCATCTGCTAAACCAGGAATTGTTCTTAACATAGCAACCTGAACATCGACCGGTAGGCTGGTTGAAATACCGTTTGGATAAAATTCGATCGAGTCCAATCCTTCGGGCTCTATAAAAATCTGGTGACGTTCCTTCTCGGCAAAACGTACGACCTTGTCTTCGATGGAGGGACAGTACCGAGGCCCAGTAGAATCGATGATGCCACTATAGAGAGGTGAGCGATCGAGGTTCTTTTGAATGATGTCGTGTGTCGCTCGGCTGGTGTAGGTCAAATGACAGAAAACTTGTCTGGTCGTGATGTGTTGGGTTCGATACGAAAAAGGGTGCGGAGGAGTATCACCGGGCTGAGGGATCATGACTGAGAAATCAATCGTAGCCCTGTCCAATCGCGGAGGAGTCCCGGTCTTGAGGCGTCCGACTTCAAACCCAAGGTCTCGCATACAGTCCGAAAGGTGTTCGGCCGAGGCTTCTCCCGCCCGACCCGCTGGAAAATGATTGAGTCCGATATGGATAAGACCCTTAAGGAAAGTACCTGATGTAAGTACGACGGCCTTGGCATCGATTTTTTCACCGGATCCCGTCACAATCCCCGTGACCGTACCTCCGGTCACCAGCAATCGATCCACGACTCCTTCAGCAAGGGAGAGGTGTTCCTGCGAGGCAAGGGTCTGCTGCATAGCCATGCGATACAGCGATTTGTCACATTGGGCGCGTAACGCCCGAACCGCCGGGCCTTTGCTTGTGTTGATGAATCTGAATTGAATCCCGGAGCGATCCGTGTTCCGCCCCATCTCACCACCGAGGGCGTCAATTTCCTTCACGAGGTGCCCTTTGCCAATCCCACCGACTGCGGGATTACATGACATCTGTGCGATTCGGTTACGCTCCATCGTCAATAGCAAAGTCTTGGCCCCCATCCGTGCCGCAGCCAATGCCGCCTCGCAACCGGCATGACCGCCTCCGACAACAATGACGTCAAACGCTATGGCCACAGGTTCCTCTATTTGCCGATGCAGAACTCTGAGAAAATGCGGTCTAAAATTTCATCGGACGTAATTGCCCCGACAATTTCGCCTAGCGCGTCACACGCACCTCGGAGATCAACCGCCACAAACTCGGGCTCTATACCTCGCTCGATCGAGGCCAGCGACTCTCTCAGTGACCCTGCAGCACGTTCAAGTGCAACGCGATGCCGAACATGAGTGATAATGACACTATCACGAGGTTCAAAGGACGGTGTCATAAATTGTGTCCGAATAGCGTCCTTCAGTGCCTCAAGTCCCTCACCCGTCCGAACAGAAATGGGAAGGACCTTGCCCCTATAGCGAACCCCAAGCGCATCGGACAGCCGTTGTAGCGATGCAGCTTCAATTAAATCGATTTTGTTCACGACGAGCAACTGTTTATGAGCAAGAGAAGGAAACCGGACATTCGCCCAATCTGCCTCTGTCAGTTGGGTACCATCGAAGACATACAAGACGATATCCGCCTGGTCCTGAGCCTCTCTGGACCGACGAATGCCTTCCAGTTCGACGGGGTCCGTTGTATCGCGCATCCCAGCCGTGTCGACCAACGTGACACGCAGTCCATGCCAGGTGACGGATTCTTCAATCACGTCGCGAGTCGTGCCGGGGACGTTTGTTACAATCGCTCGGTCTTCGTGGAGTAAACTGTTCAGCAAACTAGACTTTCCGACGTTCGGCTCTCCGGCGATTACCACTCTGATTCCGTCGCGCAGTACGCGCCCCGTCTCCGCAGTCGCCAACATCCGGTGAACCTGGTCCAAGGTCTCCTGCAGAGAGACCATCATCTCCTCACGCCCGACGAATGCAATATCTTCCTCGGCGAAGTCGATTCCTGCCTCAAGGTGGGCCAACAAACCTGCGAGACCGGTGCGCAATCGGTTGACTTGCTGCGCGAGTTCACCGCGGAGCAGGCGCTGAGCCAGTTTCAGACCGAGTTCTGATTTGGCTTTAATCGTGTCCAGCACAGCCTCCGCCTGAGATAAATCCAGGCGACCGTTTAGGAAGGCCCGTTTGGTAAATTCTCCCGCCTGTGCAAAACGAGCTCCGGCATTGAGGCAGGCCTCACAGACTCGCTGCAGCACTAATCCATTACCGTGGCAATGAATCTCGACCACGTCCTCCCCCGTAAAAGAGTGAGGCGCTTTCATGTAGACCACTAAGGCTTCATCGACTATCTGCTCGGCCAACTGGCGTATCTGGCCACCTGAAAGACAATCGCTTGAAGAGACAAGTGGAAAAACGATATCACCCAGGTGCAGCTTGTGGGAAGCGAGGGCCTGAAGCGACTGCCCGGAACGCAACCGAACAATCTGTTTTGTGACGTCAATGGCATGCGGCCCGCTTATCCGAACGATGCCGATTCCTCCTTCGCCGGCAGGAGTCGCAATCGCACAAATCGTATCATCAGTGGTTCCAACGGCCGGCATGTTCACACACGTTCGGAAGGACAGTCACGTCGACCGAAACCGACGGACCATCATTTCTTGTCACCTTGTTCATCGGTAGTCGGGGGCATGGTGGGAGTTCGAAAGATGAAGCGATCCGTGACGAACTGTTGCACGATGGTGAGCACGTTATTGGTCAACCAATACAACACAAGGCCGGCGGGGAAGTTGATGAACAGGAACGTCATAAATGCCGGAAGCATCAGCATGACTTTTGCCTGAGTCGGATCCATGGTCGTCGGTTGAATCTTTTGCATGACCACCATGCTGATTCCCATAATGATCGGCAAAATATAGTAGGGATCTTGAACCGACAGATCGGTAATCCACAACCCCAAGGGCGCTTGGCGTAAATCGATCGTCATATACAGAATATTGAACAGCGACACGAATACCGGCATCTGCAATATCATGGGCAAACAGCCACCCACGGGGTTGACCTTGTGATCCCGATATAGCTTGATGAGCTCCTTGTTCAGACGTTCACGATCGTCTTTGAATTTCTCCTGAAGAGCCGCTACCTTCGGCTGGATGCCCTGCATCTGCTTCATCGATGTGTAACTCTTGTATTGCAGGGGGACAAACAGCAGTTTGATGATGACGGTCAGGATGATGATCGTCAGTCCGTAATTATGAGTATATTCATTGATATAACGCAGCACGTAGAAGATGGGCTTGGCCACGGCCCGGACCATGTCCCAACTCCCGAACAGAAACCACCCGAAATCGATGGTATCTTCGAGTCTCATTTGTAAACTCTGGAGGGTGTCATACTCCTTGGGACCGGCGAATAGCTGGAGCTGGAGAGGTGCTCCCGAGGAATCGATGGGCAAACGAACCGCGGTAGATACGAGCTTGTCCCCCTGTTTCTTAAGCAGGGCGGTCGCGCTCGTCTTTGGAATAAGAGCGGAAATGAAATACTTATCTTGTAGAGCCACCCATTTTAAAGAGCCCTGCCGCTCAGTTTCGGATTCCGGCATG
Source organism: Nitrospira sp. (assembly GCA_037445435.1). Classification (GTDB taxonomy): domain Bacteria; phylum Nitrospirota; class Nitrospiria; order Nitrospirales; family Nitrospiraceae; genus Nitrospira_D. The sequence goes on from JBBIKN010000058.1 coordinate 8,028, forward strand.
TCGGTTTCTATCTTATCGTCAATGAGCGAAGCCGCTCCGACAGAACCGATGAAACCTTCTCCCCAATCTACAACCCCGAAATTCGTCCCCAATCCGACTTTCACTGCTCCTGTAAGTCCGCTGGGTGTCAACGCGATGTCCACGACATAGCTGTCGACATGAAAGGTCAACTGTTTTTCCAAGCGTACGCCAGTCGTTGGATTACCGTAATAGAAGGTCATATGACCGGTGGGGTGACCCTGGTCCAAGGTCGTAAAGTCCTTTTCAACCCTATAGATCCCTTCGCTTAATTCCTTTGAATGAGAGGCATCATCCGCCGTGATCGTCAAGGGTTCAGCAAATTTGCCCCCTTGTCGTACGAGTTGCACCGGGGACCTCTCATCCGAACTGCTGCGATAGCGTTTGAGCTCCCAGCTAATCAACGCGGCGCCTTGGGTCGTGAACTTGGCCCGATAGAAATCAGTTTCCACCTCGATGAACTCTATTGCAGAAGGTTCTCCGTGCGACTCTTGAACCCGGTTGACCTCACTGGAAGGTCTTGACGGAGCCGCTTCTTTGATCGCGGGAAGGCGTGAGGTCGAAGAGCTGGAGCTCGTACCCGAAGAGGACGACGTATCGGTCGTGGATGGCTCAGTCGGTTCCGAAATGGTCGGCTGAGGAAGCAGGCCCAACTCTTTGAGCAGATACTCGTACCCAAAGATAATTGCAAGGGAGAGTACCAAAAACACGATGACTCGCTTTTCCATGAAGAAGCTATGCTTTCATTAAAAGGTAATTGTCCTTACTTGACCGGGTCTTCTCCACCGGCATGGAAGGGATGGCATTTCATAAGCCGGAGGACGGTTAGCCCGATCCCCTGTAACGCTCCGTATTTGCCGATGGCATCCGAGGCATATTGCGAACAACTGGGTTCGAATCGGCATGTGCGACCGTACAAAGGGGAAATCACCAGGCGATATCCTTTAATCAGCCACAGACATAGCGATTGCATATCAATAAGCCCTTGATCGAAGAAGATGCAGACGCTCGAGCGAAGTCTTCCACATTTGGCTCAACCCTTCTCGGGATTGCAGTAGTGCGTCCCTTTTGGGAAACACGAGAAGCCCCCGACCGGCAACCAAGTCCGGATGGTATTGCCTCACCAGTTCACGAAAGACTCGTTTAGCCCGATTGCGCCGGACTGCATTTCCGAATCGCTTCCCCACGATAATCCCCACGCGACTCGGGGCTTCATCCATCTTGTACGCCAAGAGCAAGAGATTGAAGAAGGCGGTCGAAAGTCGGCGGCCATGATGTTTGACCATTTGAATATCACGGTTGCTGCGCAAAAAAATGGTATCTCGTCCTTGCGCCTTCGATGCCATTGGAAAGGGGTGTTTCTTCGCTGCATCCCATCCGTTCATGATCTCGGAGAAGACGCTAACCGGTAGGTGAATGCACGCTCAACAGCAACACGGAAAGATCGGAAAGCGACCTGAAAAACACCTACTGACCTGACACGATGTGCCTAGACAGTCAACCGAGCGCGTCCCTTAGCCCTCCGGCGGGCCAGCACCTTGCGACCATTCTTCGTGCTCATCCGCTTCCTAAATCCGTGCTCACGCTTCTTTTTCAAGTTGGACGGCTGTTGAAATGTGAAAGACATAATTCCCCTTCCGGTCCTACACTGTAAATAGTCAATTCAAACGAACGGTGAATTATAGGGAAGGCATTCGGGCCTGTCAATTTCATGTTGCCCCTGAGACTAAATTCTTATTTCCGGGGGATGTCCGACTTCAATCCTTCTTTGTATGTGCGGCCGCGTTGAGGCGCTTTTGCTTTTCACCACCAGAATGCCACAAGATAGGGCCCCTAGGAATGTCCAACTCCTTAATTAAGTATGCGAAATAGATTGAATCTTCATCACGCAACGGCGATGATCGGTGGCACTGAGCTTGCTGCATATTTTGAGCGTGCTAGTATGCCTGAAGCTCTAAGTCTGTTAAGCTGGCGCATCCATCACGCACGCACGAAAGAACCTTAACGTTTTGAAAAAGTAGCACAGGCTGGGAGATATCTAGACTTGCTGCACTAATGTGATAGAACCTGTAAGGAGGATTTTTGTATGCGGAGAAAAGTATCCTTTGTTTCTCTTGCCTTGACCCTCGTCGTAATCGCCGGATGTGCGGAGCCGCCCACCCAGCAAATCCAGGAAGCGGAAAAGGCGCTCAAAGATGCACAGGAAAGCGGCGCTGCCACGTATAGTGCCGAAGAGTATGCCAAGCTAGAGGGTACCCTTGCCGCATTGCGGAAAGAAGTCGCCGATCAAGAAGAAAAATTCTCACTCTTCCGAGACTACGGCAAGGCCCAACAACTATCTGCCTCAGCCAAAGCCGATAGTGAACGAATCAAGACGGCTTCGACTCAAAAAAAGGAAGAAGCCAAAGCAGCAGCCTTGCAAGCTCAACAAGTCGCTGAAGAGGCCGTGAAAGCAACGCAAGATTTGGTTGCTAGGGCACCGGTCGGCAAAGATCGTGCGGCGGTGGAGGCCATCAGGAACGACGTGGAGGGACTGAAGTCCTTGCTGAAACAGGTTCAGGCTTCGATCGATAAAGAAGATTATCCGGCTGCGCAAACCCAAGCGAAGGCCATTCACGATATGAGCCAAGGTGTTTCTACCGAAATACAAAACGCCCTCGCGAAAGTGGGAAAAGGGAAACTCGCAAAGAAAAAGTAACGCACGGCATGGCGCTCGACCAGTCACATACAACGCTTGCCGCGATTCTCTGCATCATCTGTCTGTCTGGTTGCGTTCAAGCCGTTCCGCCGGACCTCCTTGTAGCTCTTGAAGCCATTGATCAGGACTTAATTGCATTGCGGGCTCCGGAAGCTGCGCCTGAGGAGTATAGCCGGTTCGTTCGTCAATGGATCTCTTTGAAAGCGCGCGTCCAATTGGATGATGATCTCATCAGATGGCCATGGGAATCGAGTGATCTTGAGAATGAACTCCGGCGGCTGTACACCATGGGCGAACATACCGTCTCCCAGTTGCACGAGCGACAAGCCTCACAGCACCGCACCACACAGGCCAAGGTCGCTCGCCTTGAAGAACAGCTGCGTACAATTATCTCGAGAGTCGAATCGATCGATGGGCGTATCCTCCTCGGAGAAAAAGTCGTTCAAACGGACTTGCTTGTTAAACAAGCGCGGTCCTACTTCGAGCAAAAAGACTTCCAACGTGCCATGCAAGCGGCGGAGAAAGCGGATCACGCCCTCAAGGCCCAGGCTTCATTGCTCAGCCAAGAATTGGGACGATACGCCGACGAGAGCCGGATCGTCTACTGGCAGACTTTGGCCAAGCAGACCATCGACTGGTCGCGAATCCACCAATCCACGGCCATCGTGGTGAGCAAGGCCGACCGAGAATTGACTCTCTACAAGAGCGGACGGAAGGTGCTATCATATCCCGTCCGGTTGGGGTTCAATGGCATGCTGGAAAAACAATTCCAGGGGGACGGAGCGACACCGGAGGGTCGGTATCGTGTGACGGACAAGCGGGGTCACGGACAGACGCAATTCTACCGAGCCCTGACCCTGGATTATCCCAATGCCGAAGATCATCGGCGATTTCAGCTCGCGAAGAGGGCGGGAAGGATCAGCCCGACCAAAGGCATTGGGGGGCAAATCGAGATCCACGGAGCTGACAATGAACTGTTGGCCCGAACCCTTGGATGCATCATGCTGGATAACACGAATATGGCCGTTCTCTACGAGGGCGTCTCCGTCGGGACACCGGTCACGATCGTCGGTGCCTTGACGAGGGAAAACGCAGTGGCTCTGGCCTTATCTGAACTCACCCAGCGTAGAGACGAAATCTGAGCGTAGACTGATGCGCCGACTTCTGTTCCTTGCAGCTTCAGCGGTCGTCTTACTTCTCCTACTGGTGGTGAGTGCCCCTCCTACCAGTCGCACAGCCCCCCAAGAGTCTCAAGTGGTTCACCAGCCCCCTGTCCAGGACAAAGCTGGTCTTCGTACATTGCAAACCCGGTATAAGGCGCTTTCCAAACAGCTCTCCCAACTCATGCCGAACCAACCCTACATCTTGGTCGATACGGCCAGGAATCGACTCTATGTGAAGCACCAAGAGCGAGTGATCCTTGATGCGATCGCTTCGACCGGTAGCGGAACGATTCTTGATAAGCCCGGCGAAGGGAACAGCCAGTGGGTCTTCGATACACCACGAGGAGAATTTCTCGTCAAATCCAAATTGACCAATCCCACGTGGATCAAGCCCGATTGGGCATTCGTCGAGGAAGGACTGGCGGTGCCACAAAATACCGCCGACCGTGCCGAGCAGGGGGTCCTGGGCGAATATGCATTGGGATTCGGCAAAGGCTATTTCATTCATGGGACGCTCTATACTCGTTTATTGGGGAAAAACGTCACGCATGGATGCATTCGGCTCAATGACAACGATCTTAAAGGTGTCTACAAGCTCGCTCGAGTCGGGACACCGATCATGATCTTTTGACCCTCAAGAACGCGCAGATATTACCGATGAGCCTCTGCGCCATTCTACTCTTGCTCGTCTTCACCGCACCAAGTTGGGGAAAGGATATCGAAGCCTTTCCCGACCTGAATCTCAACGACCCTAACGAACTGAGAGAGGCGACGCGTGTCCTTGAAGAAGAACTCAAGCTCGCGGCTCGCCCGCAACCCTATCTGCTGATCGATTTGGGTGCGAGCACAATCCAGATTAAAGGTCGTGGAATAGGCCTTCACCAAATTCCCATCGTGACCTGGTCGGCCGAGTCACAAGAGAATCTCAAAGGGATCCACCGATTGGTTGCACGACCTCCGGTCGTGAGACGAAAGATCGAACCGGGAGCAGGAGTCGAACAGGATCCTATTTCTCTGGCCGATATGCCAACCGACTATGTGCTGTCCTTCAGTCCCTCCCTGAGTGTCACGGTGGTCCCGTCGGTCGCAAGCGACAGTCTCCTTCAGAGCGCCGTCTTACTGGGAAAAGTAGGGTGGCGGAATATGAAAGACTGGACAACTAAGTTCCTGCCGAACCGATCATCTGAACCCACTTCTCATCTCCGGCTGACTCTTTCGGTCGACCATGCCCAATCCTTGGCCTGGTCCCTCGTCGATGGCATGGGGTTAGTCATTCGCCGACCGACCGATAAGTAGGAAAGCAGAGTATAAAGTCCGTGTTGCCTTTTCTGTAGCGGCTCCATAAGATACAAGTAAACGACCCTAGATCCTCAACGGCCTTTGTCGACGAGGTACTCTTCTATGCGGCTCAGTGACAAGCTACCTACCACGTTCCAGTCCGTGGTTCGTCCGGCCCTGGATGCTCTGAATCGTGAGCAGGCCATCGAGCGCCTGTGGTCGAAGGACTATCGACTTTGGAAGTCGGATCCGAAGGAGATCACTGACCGGTTAGGCTGGTTGACGGTACAGGACCAGATGCGCCAACAGCTGGGACAATTGCAACGCTGCGTGTCGGCAGCCAGGGACATGAGGATCAAAGATGCCGTCCTACTGGGTATGGGAGGCAGCAGTCTTGGGCCGGAGGTGTTCCGCACACTGTTTGGATCTCAGAAAGGCTTCCCGCGTCTGTGGGTCCTTGACTCGACCATTCCTGGTTGGGTCCGACAGGTTACGAAGGCTATTTCTCCATCCCGAACACTCGTTCTCGTGGCCAGCAAATCCGGGGGCACGATCGAAGTCATGTCGCTCTTCGCTCACTTTTGGAAGGTCGTGAGGAAGGCCAAGGGGAATCGTGGAGGAAGGCAATTTATCGCCATCACCGACCCGGGTACCGGCTTAGAAAAGATGGCGCAGGACTATGGATTTGGAGAAACCTTCACCAACCCAGCGGATATTGGCGGACGATATTCTGTACTTTCTCTGTTCGGTCTTGTTCCCGCCGCGCTCATTGGCCTCGATATGACCAAGCTCTTGGATCGAGCAGCCGGTATGGCGGAACAATGCCGTCAGCAGAACGATGTGGAGGCTAATCCCGGGGCGTATCTCGGCGCAACCATGGGCAGCCTTGCCAAGACCGGACGCGATAAGGTGACGGTCATTGCATCGCCGTCCCTCTCAACGTTCGGCCTGTGGGTCGAACAACTTCTCGCTGAAAGTACGGGCAAAGAGGGCACAGGCCTTATTCCCATCGCGCAGGAACCGGTTCTACAACCCCGAGCCTATGGAACCGACCGCTTCTTCGTCTACCTCAAACTGAAAGGAGACAAGAATCAGACGCTGGATCAAGCGGTTCAAGCACTTGCCAAGGCTGAACAACCGGTTCTCCAGTTCGATCTCCGTGATCGCTATGATGTGGGCGCTGAGTTTTTCCGGTGGGAGTTCGCGACGGCAATCGCCGGACACCTTCTCGGCATTCACCCGTTCGACCAGCCGAATGTTCAGGAGAGCAAAGACAATACGAATCGAGTTCTCGAGACCTTCCAATCGACAGGGCGGCTACCGGAACAGGCCCGTCTTCATCCCCGGGAAGCCGCTCAAAACCTTTTTCCTCTCCTGCAGCCTGGAACCTATGTTTCCATACTGGGGTACACGGCCCCGTCCGGTCCACTTGAAACAGCCGTCGGTCGTCTCCGCAGAGCCCTCATGTCGAAGTACCGCGTTGCGACGACATTCGGCTACGGCCCCCGCTATCTCCATTCGACCGGACAACTCCACAAGGGCGGCCCCAATACGGGTGTGTTCCTGGAATTAGTGGACCGGATGGTACCCGACCTTCCTATCCCAGGAAAGGCGTTCTCGTTTGGAACCTTGGCAAAAGCACAGGCAACCGGTGATCTCGAATCGCTCCACGCACACCATCGTCAGGCAATTCGTGTTCAATTGGGTCAAGACCAAGCTGCCACGGTGAATGCCATCACGGCGGCATTGACGGGGACTCCATCAACTGGACGCCATACAACTTCAAAGAAACGCCGTAAAGTCACTCGCCGCTGATATGCCGGTCATCCCAGAAATTCGCATTGCTCCCTCCATTCAGGAATGGGCGCAGGATGCCGCCACCTTCATCGTTTCCATCGGCGAACGAGCCATTCAGTCCAACGGCCGATTCATCATGACCCTTTCAGGAGGATCCACACCGAAGACGCTCTATCAGGTCCTGGCGGCGCCTGAGTGGAAGGTGCGGTTCGATTGGTCACGGACCTTTTTTCTCTTCGGTGACGAACGCTGCATCCCGCCGGAACATCCGGAAAGCAATTTCCAAATGGCTGACAGCACGCTGTTTCAACCGCTTCACGTTCGCCCGGATCATATTTTCCGGATGAAGGGCGAGTATGAAGATCCAGCGGCTGCTGCGCGGGAGTACGAGGAAAACATTCGGGAACTGACCGAATGTCCTGCTCCGGAAGTGCCTCGCCTTGACTTGATCCTTCTCGGCCTCGGAGACGATGGCCATACCGCATCGCTCTTTTCCGGAACAGCCGCCTTGCAGGAGAACAATAGAATCGTCACAGTAGGTCATGCTCCAATAGGTATCACGTCTCGCCTGACATTGACCCTAGGTGTGCTGAATCATGCAGCTGTGGTACTGTTCCTCGTGACAGGCTCCGGCAAAGCCCACATAGTCCGCAGGGTTCTCGAACCGGAATCTGAAGAAGATTGTTTCCTGCCGGCGAAGCGAATATCACCAGAAGCGGGTCGACTTGTATGGATGCTTGATGAATCCGCTGCACAACGGCTTCGGAAGACGCCACCACACAGAGGGAATACATGATTCTCGCCGGTGACATCGGAGGCACAAAAACAAACCTGGCGCTGTATGAATGGACGAACGAGCGGGTGGACCCGGTACGTGTAGAAAGTTTTCTCAGCAGCGAGTACAAATCGCTGGAAGAGATCCTCGTTGAATTTCTCACTCCACCGAGACTCCCGTCCCCTGTGGGTTCGCTGGAGACCGAGCAGAGGGACAGGAGCGAGAGAGTTCAAGCACCGTCTTCCGAGCCGCCGAAGCTGATGGCGGCTTCTTTTGGAATCGCAGGACCGGTTATTGACAATCGTTGTCAGACGACGAATCTCCCTTGGATTGTCGATGGTCGGACCATCGCCGATCAGTTCGGGATTCCACGGGTACAGCTCCTCAACGACCTGGAAGCCACCGCCTACGGCCTTTTGTGGTTGCGACCCGATGAGGTGGAAGTGCTGAACCCGGGGAATCCACCCAAAAAACGTCAAGCCCTGGCACTGATCGCCGCCGGCACCGGACTAGGTGAAGGGATTCTGTTTTGGGACGGCAAGTCGTACCGTCCCATGCCGTCGGAAGGAGGCCATTCAGATTTTGCGCCCAACAATGATCAAGAGATCGAACTGCTTCGTTATCTCAGGGGGCAATATCTCCATGTGAGTTATGAGCGAATCCTCTCCGGTCCAGGCCTCCACGCGATTTATGAGTTCCTGAGGGATACCAAGAAGAATGAACCGACGTGGCTCGCAGAAAAAATCAAGGCCGGCAATCCTGCCGCCGAAATCGCCCAGGCCGGACTGCAAGGCCAAGCCGAGATCGCCAAGCAGACACTTGAACTCTTTGCGTCGATTTATGGAGCGGAAGCCGGCAATCTCGCCTTAAAAGCACTTTCGCTCGATGGAGTCTACGTGGGTGGGGGAATTGCGCCCAAACTCATCACGAAACTCCGAGATGGGACATTCATGAAGGCCTTCACCAATAAGGGACGGTACAAGCGTCTGATGAGCCAGATACCCGTGAAAGTGATCATGAACCAACAAACGGCCCTGCTCGGTGCAGCATCCGTCGCAGGGGCTCTGTCACCCACTCCCACAGCATGACTTCCAACGATCTCGATCACCTTAAGCAGGCGGCTGCCTTAAGAGCTGTTGAATATGTCCACGATGGCATGATCGTCGGTCTGGGAACAGGATCGACGGCCAAACATATGGTGATCGCGCTCGGGGAAAAAGTCCGCACCGGGATGAGACTGCTTGGCGTGGCAACGTCGGCAGAAACAGCCGCGCTCGCCAGGCAATCGGGTATTCCTCTCATCGACAGCGAGAACAGGTGGGAGATCGATGTCGCCATTGACGGAGCTGATCAGGTCGATCCCGGCTTCAACTTGATCAAAGGCGGGGGCGGAGCGCTCCTAAAAGAAAAAATTGTCGCGGCATCGGCCAAACAATTCATCGTGATGGTCGACCACACCAAGCAAGTACCGGTGCTTGGGGGATCGTTTCCGCTGCCTATTGAAGTCATCCCCTTTGGCTGGGGGAGCACGGCATGGCAAATTGAAACGCTTACCAAAAGCCGCGTTGTGCTACGAGAGCGCAACGGGGCTCCGTTTAGAACCGAGGCCGGAAACCTTATCCTCGATGCCCATATCGATCGCATCGATCGACCGGGTGAACTGGAGACAGCTCTGAATGTGATCCCGGGTGTCGTTGAGACCGGTCTCTTTGTCGGCCGAACGAACGTCTTGATCGTCGGTACGCCCCAAGGCGTTCACACCTTCGATGTTCCAAGGAAATGAGCGTTCATTCAGCAGACGAGAGGTACTGTGAGATCTCGGTCGACGAGCCCGCTCCCTTCTGTCGATTACGATCGCGTATACATTCGTACCATCCAAATCCGTAGACGGCGCGACGACTGCCGGGCCACAAGGTGAAGACATGAGTCTTGATGATCTTCCGGGCAACCAAGATCCATATCGGCTTCCGCGACATGTGATCCCGACACGCTATGACCTTCGACTTGAACCTGATCTCACAAACGCCGCGTTCACAGGCGAGGCGACGATCGCGATGACGGTCAAGCAGATCACGCAGACCATCCTGTTGAACGCGGTCGATCTCGTCCTGCAGTCGGCTGCGGCCGAGGGCGCAAATCAGCGGCAACTCAAGGCGGACATCGAATTGGAACAACAGACACAGCGGGCCCGACTCTCTTTTCAAGAACCACTCCAACCGGGCGAGTGGCGACTCCGCTTGGCTTTCCAGGGAACACTCAACGATCAACTCCGTGGATTTTATCGCAGCACCTACAAGGACGACTCGGGAACGGTACACACCCTGGCGGCGACACAGTTCGAGGCTACCGACGCGCGCAGAGCGTTTCCCTGTTGGGACGAACCGGATTTTAAGGCGGTCTTCGCGATCACGCTCGTGGTGGACCCTCATCTCGTTGCCATCTCAAACACGTCGGTCATGTCGGAGTCCGTTGAGAACAACAAGAAGGTGGTGCGTTTCGCGGACACGATTAGGATGTCGACCTATCTCGTGGCCTTCGTGGTCGGTCGTATGGAAGCGACAGAGCCGGTATGGGTCGGCAAGACACCCCTGCGGTTGTGGACGGTCCCAGGGAAACAGCCGCTCACATCCTTTGGAAAGGATATTGCGGCGGCATCATTGAAGTTCTTCGAAGACTACTACGGCATACCGTATCCGGGAGACAAGCTCGATCTCTTGGCGATCCCGGACTTTGCGTCTGGGGCGATGGAGAACCTCGGCGCCATCACGTTCCGTGAGACGGCGCTACTGGTCGATCAACGGACCGGCACCCATGCCGAGCTTGAGCGCGTGGCCGACGTGGTAGCCCACGAAAACGCCCACATGTGGTTCGGCGATTTGGTCACGATGGCCTGGTGGAACGGCTTATGGCTGAACGAAGCATTCGCCACCTTCATGGAGATGCTGGCCGTTGATGCATGGAAACCGGAATGGAAACGATGGGAGACGTTCAGCGTGGCGCGAGCGGCGGCATTCTCCGTCGATGGACTACACAGTACCAGACCGATCGAATATCCCGTCGATGCCCCCAAAGATGCGGATGCGATGTTCGATATCCTGACCTATGAAAAAGGGGCATCGGTCCTTCGAATGTTGGAGCAACATATCGGATGGACCGTCTTCCGTGACGGTGTGCGTCAGTATCTTCGCACCCATGCCTACGGCAACGCTGACACCAAAGACCTGTGGATCGCCCTCGGCGCGGTCTCCCGCCGACCGGTTCCGGAGCTGATGGACGGCTGGATCTTTCAACCGGGATTCCCCTTGGTGACGGCGGAACTATGTGATGGACAACTCCGGCTCTCGCAGCGGCGATTTACATATCTCACACAAGAGCCGGAGTCTGAACAGCTCTGGCGGGTTCCGGTGCAGATTCGCCTGACGATCGGCGATCGCATTGAACATCGCCGGTTATTGCTGACTGAACGGGAGACGAGTATCGAAATACCAGCCGGCGTCACCTCCGTCCTTGTCAACGAAGGTGGGCACGGGTTTTATCGTGTCCGCCATCAGACTCCGCTCCTAGAGCAGCTACTCGATCAGGGTCTTGATCGTCTGGCGGCCATCGAACGGTTCACCCTTGTCAGCGACGCCTGGGCCACAACTGTGGCCGGTTCAATGCCGCTTCCTGAGTACCTCCATCTCACTTCTCACTTCAAGAATGAACGAGACAAGAATGTCTGGGCGGTCTTGCTGGAATCGTTTTCCTTTTTGAACAGGATTATCTCGCGAGAAGATCGACCCGCACTTGAAGCTGTTGTTCGTGACCGAGTGCTGCCGGCCGTGAATGATCTCGGGTGGGATCCGAAGCCGGGCGAATCCGATCTTGTCCGGCAACTGCGAGGTGACCTCATCGGAGCGCTTGGCAAATTAGGCAATGATCCGACGACACAACAAGAAGTTGCAGAACGGTATCAGCGCTATCGGAAAGATCCAGCTACAGCCGACTCGAATGTCGTGCCCGCTCTGATAGCCATTCTGGCCTATACCGGCGACGAGGCGCGCTACGAAGAATTCTCAGATCGCTATCGCACCGCCGCCACCCCGCAAGAGGAGCGCCGGTACCTCTTTGCCTTGGCCGCTTTTCGGCACGAGGACCTCCTCAAACGGACACTGGTTCGAACGATCAACGGCGAGATCCGCACCCAAGATGCTCCCTTCATCGTGGCAGCCACAATGACGGACGTGTATGGTCGTGAACTCGCCTGGGAGTTTGTGAAAGCCAACTGGGATCAGATGGACCGGCTGTTCCCGAAGCAAGGCCTGAGGCGGATGTGCGGGGGCATCGTCGGCCTTGCCACCCCGGAACTCGAGCAGGACGTACGTGGGTTCTTCACTGCTCGCAAGATCGATCTGGGAGGGAAAACCCTGGAGCA
>JBBIKN010000059.1:0-20147 GCA_037445435.1 Nitrospira sp.
CGATGCTACTGCTGCCGCGAGGCAGTGGGAAAGTAGGACGCTGCCGGGTTACAAAAAGAGCCCGTTGGTCGAAGGACCAACGGGCTCTGCTTTTTTTTGGTCTCCCGGTAGCGAAACCTACTTTGTAAGTCTACTTTGGAACAGGCGCTCGCCACTTGGGTCGAGTGGTCCAACACGCGGTATTTGCATGCAGCGCTCGGGTATCGGACACCGTGCCAGGTCGAACAACACCTCCGCCACAGCACTCAGGTCGTGGCCGCTTGACAAATGGGGAGTACTACAAATTTAAGGTTCCTTCTTTGTGTCGGTCCTGATGGAGGTCACTCCTGATCCTTGACTTGTGGAGGCCAACCCTCTGGGTTGCGGCCGTACACCCGCTGGTATGCGCACACCGTGGCGGGTGGTGGGCCATCGCAGGCGTTCTGAACGGAGTCGCGGTATGCGTCGTCCAGATTCTGCTGCAGCTCGGCTAGCTCTGTCTGGCGCTCCGCAATCTGGCGCTCTCGCCAGAAACTCTCTGTGGGGTCGTAGCGGAGAGCTTCGGGAACATCATCTTCTGTGGGGTCAGGCGGGGAGCTGAGGTCAATTGCATAGAGACGCGGGTGTGTATGCCACCAGCTCAGCCCTATCTGGCGCATACGCCGGAAAATCAGCTCGTACGGGGGCGTCAGGTCCGCACGATGTCGGACTAGCGTGGTGCCCATATAGAATTCGATGTAATCATTTCAATGGCCGAGGTCTTCATGAGAATCGTTGAAGCAATATCAGGGTCAGGTCTTGCAATCCAATACTGGCCAGAAAAAAGCTACCTTCTGTGTCTACTCGTCTGACAGGAGGGACGAGCCAACTGTTGCATCCTTCCGATGCCAGCGGCATGATGCGGTCGATTTGCGATGCTGGTGCACTGCACCACGAGACTGGCCGCGAAGCTTCCGTACGAACATTTCAGAAATGTGGTTTTCGCCGTCTCGCAAGACGAAGGCACGCCGCAGCCACAAGAGCAAGATGTGGAATCAGCGCGCCCTTTGTGGAAACTCTGGAGTAGGTGGCTGAGCAGGAGGCGGGGGCGGCGGGGGAAATTGGAATGGCGGATTGTTTAATTGAAGGAGAGGGCCAAGGTTTAACCCCGGGCTTGGCGGTGGCTGCACCTTGATGATTCGCTCACCATTAGGCAAACTGATCGCGTTTTCCACGTTTCCTTGATGGTCCTTGTACACTTGAATGCCGCCTTCAGGACCCAGTCCTTGGTTCAACCGTTCTCTGGCGCTCGGTTGTTGAGACAGTTCCTCCGCACCGGTGATCAACAGACACGGCCATATGGTCCCCACTAGGATGATCACGAAGACAGTGATCCGATTCATGAGTTGCATTATACTGTCTCCAGTTCAAGTTGTTATAGACACAAGCTAGCTGAGCTGGATTGATGTCCAAGAGAGGTTGATGATGGTGTCAGAGAAACAGTTACAAGTAGCCATCTTATTGTACGACGGCATGACGGCGCTCGATGCGATCGGCCCTTATGAGGTCCTTCAGGCGCCGACACTCGGGAACGACGTGCGCTTCGTCGCGCGTGAGAAGGGCGTGAAACGGACCGATTTCGGAAGACTCCGCCTGACGGCAGACTATGCGCTCGATGAAACCACCAGCCCCGATATCCTAGTCGTCCCAGGCACGGCGTTTCCACAAGCAGTGATGGGAGATCAGTTCGTTCTGGAATGGATCGCCCAGGTGCACCGCACAACCAAGTGGACCACATCGGTCTGTACCGGCGCCCTAGGGCTGGCAGCCGCCGGGGTGCTCAACGGGCTAAAAGCCACGACACATTGGCTCGCCCTGGATGTGTTGAAACAGTTTGGTGCCATTCCCACCAAAGAGCGTGTCGTTCGCGACGGCAAGGTCTTCACGGCAGCCGGAGTGTCCTCGGGGATCGACATGGCCCTCACCCTGGTCGCCGAAGAGTTTGGTGCCGATGCGGCGCAACTCACCCAACTGCTGATCGAGTACGACCCCCAACCGCCGTTTGATGCGGGCAGTCCGGACAAGGCGCCGTCGTCTATCGTGACTGCGGCGCGTGAAGAGTTCAGCAAGCTGGTCGTCATGCCATAAGTTTGTCGAAGCATCACACGGACAACTTACTGCCGCCGCTCCCGCACATTTCCATCTATCGCTTGCCGATCGTGGATCGGCCGGTCAAGATTCGTTCAGAAACAGGCTAAGATTCATCCAGCCATCGTGATGCGATAAACCATGGCAGAAGTTCAACGAGCTGACGTGCGGATCAGGAGATTAGCAATCCTCGCACTTGCCGTGGCATTACTCGGTGGCGCGGTGCTCTCGGTTCAGTTTGAATCGTGGCTGGCAGACGTGCGGCACATGCCCGTTGAAGTTGCACGAGAATCTCTCACGAGGGTTTTCAGTTGGTGCGTGGGAATCGGGACTGTCGCAATTGCTCTGGCCGGTTGCCACTTCTGGTGGTGGGGAAGGCGTATCCGGCGTACTCAGCGATTCCCTCCACCCGGGGCAACGGTCTTGCGCAATACGGTTGTGCTAGGAGGTCACCCAGCAGCCTCCCGAGGGACTATGCTGCAGATACTTGGCGTGACGCTCATCCTCTGTGCGGCTGCCGTCGCGGTCGGGTCGTGGTGGGTTCTCAAGATGCTGGGTAGTGGTCATGGTTGAACCTCTGTCATAGCTGGTTGATCATGAAACAATCGCCCCGCCTCGTATCTACTGCATTCCTGCAATTCAAGCCCCAGTGGTGGCCGTGTTTCGCCGGGGGCCGAGTAACTGGACGCATATCGGGCGCTGGGATCTGGCTGCGGGGCGATACGAACCGGGCGCCTGGCTCAGCGGTCGCATCTTTCCGCGGCGGTCCGATCTTTCTCCAGACGGACAGTATCTCTGCTACTTTGCGCATAAACCGAGCGCGACGTGGGAACATGGCGAGGCGTATGTCGCGCTCTCGAAACTTCCGTGGCTGACCGCGCTCCATGCGTTTAGCACATGCTGTACCTGGACACGTGGATACTACTTCACTGAAGAAGGCAGTCGCGACGACCGGCAGACAGAGAGGCTGCCGATTCCATACAGGTTGCGCTCCATCCCTGTGGTTCAGGTCGCGAGTGAGCGACGACGAGGATGGACGGAAGCGGAGAGCTCACCGGCCCGTGATCCAAGAGATTTATGGGACGAACACCGCAACGCGCTCATGCGAAAACCCCAACCGAACGGCACACGAGTTCTCCGTGTGGAAAGCCTAGGGTTGGCTGGCGGGGAATTCGGAGTCGATCAGGCAGCGGATGGTCTGAGTGTCTGCTACTCAATGGAGTCCAACGGCGATCTTGAACTCTTGAATGATCTTCAATGGGCTGATTGGAGTCGAGAAGGGCACCTGCTCGTCGCGACTCGATCCGGCCTGCTGCAAATACGAAATCTGGATGGGAACGGTCCCACAATCCTCTTTGAGACGGACCTCTCGAATCTTGAACCAAAACCTACACCGCCACCTGCCTGGGCTCAGAACTGGTAGCCAAAGCTTTAGACGACGCGAACACGCAGCTCTTCTAAAAAAACCTGTCATCACTCCTGCTCAGGAATAGTCTCAATCCGCTAGCATCGTCATCCCCGAATCGCCATTTCCACCATGCTTCCCCTTGCTACGGTTTGTGCATCGGTTTAGGATTAATTCAAATGAGCCATATGGAGCGGCTGTTTCGTGACTCTTTTTTCGAGAAGAAGGTTTGGTAATAACGATCGGTCATGAGTCATCCACTCGATTTCGTCACCATTGAAGGGCTCCTCGCCTATGGCCGCGCCCTCGCTCGACATGCGTTGGAACGACGACTCGTCGTCCCTCCGGCGACCGAAGTATCGGACGATGACCGTGATCGGGTCCGCGCAAAGATGGAGCAACTCCGCTCGTTCGTCGAACGCTCCAAGTCCGGGTTTGCCACCGCCGAAGCGTACCGGTCGGCTCGCGAAAGTTTCGTCGATGATCAGCTGGTGTTCTTTGCCGCTTGGAACGCGCTCCTGGCTGAAGGTTCGCTGCAGCCGTTGCTGAGAGCTCCGATGGGAGCTGTCGCCAAACCGACCTATCGGCGCCCGGTTGCCATCGTGCCACGTCCACAGCTGACACCCGCGCTGGCGGAAGGCCGTATCGTCTTGGAACTGGGCGACGACCGCTTTTGGTTGTTGCCTCGGGATCTGGGAGACCGGACGCTGTTCTTTACGATGCGCCATGGAGTGTCGCAGGTTGATAGCAAGACCCATCGCGTCGGATGCCGCTTGCCGAATCAATTGGACCGTGAACGAGGCGTTGCCAAAGCTGATGCAGTGGGCGCGGCACTCGCCCGCATGGTCGGCGTCGTGGGACAACAGCTGGATTTTCTTCACCTCACCAACTACCTTGACCCACGGACGTTCCTCCATTGCATCAGCCGCAGCCCAAACACCAGGCAACTGTACGAACGGGTGTCTGCAGCGTTGCTGCAAGGTTCATCTGCTGCCGAACCAATTGTCGAGACGGCTCTCGAATCGTCGGATTTCGGGTGGGTCACAGGATTGAAAAAGTCGCTAGAGGTCGAAGAAGCCGCGCGTGCGTTTGGCGTCGAAACCTCCGCGGCTAAGCGGTTGATGAAAGATCCGCTGTATTGTTATCCGGGGGGCAACTCTTTCTTCGACCTTTATGTCGACGTCATCGACGGCCTCCACCGATTGGGCGCCGCGCAAAAGGGTAAGGTGGCTTGCCTCTATACCCACAGTTCTACCTTGCGGGCTTTGATGATCTATCTGGATCCACGTCCATTCCATGAAGCCTTTAGCGAGTTCAGTGACTACAAGGAGAGCCAAGACAATGTCGTGCTGCTCACGGTCGAACAGGGACGGATGTCCGGCTATTCCACGGCAGTCGGGCTGTCCGAGCGGGAGCGGGTCACCCGTAACACGTGGGTAACAGTAGAGCACGCAAGAAAAGACCGCGTCACACTTCAGCCACGAACCCTTAAACGAATCGTCGCGCTCGTCTCCGGAGGAGATTTCGCCGGAGCCGGTGCCGCATTAAAGGAATTGCACGTCACGGGTCAGCGGTTGGGATTAGAAGTCTATTTCGTCCGGCACGGCTATCTCGGTCTCGCCAATAATTGGATCGAACAAGTCACCGATGAACACACACGCGGCATGAGCAGCGAGGCGAGTAGTCCCATTGGCAGCAGTCGTTTTGAAGAGTTCAAACAAGAGACGGTCCAGCACGTGGCCATGCAGCACCTCCAACCGTACCTGCAGGATGGTGTCTTAGTGGTATTGGGCGGTGACGGCAGTATGCGAGGCGCGCGGGCCATTTACGAAGCGTTCGGCGTGCAGGTGGTCGGCATTCCGGGCAGCATCGACAATAATATTGAAGGAACGATCTCTCTTGGATTTCAGTCCGCCGTGGCGTTGGCGGATCAATCCATTGAATCGCTCAAGGCCACCAGCGCAGCAATGGGTAGTGTGTTCTTTGTAGAAGTGATGGGTGCCGGATCAGGTCATCTTGCGCTGGCCTGTGCCTATCAGGCGAGAGCTGAGGGATTGTTGGTCAACGAGCATCCGGACCCGGACGCCTACATTGACGAGGTGATCCTGGGGACGCTCAAACGAACATTGGGCGTGCCAAACAAGAGTCACCTGTTCGTCGTCGCAGAACGTACACCGCATCGGCATCACAAGGATGGTGGCGTGCATGGTCTTGTCGACTATATTGCGGGAGTGATTTCCCAGTGGCCGGAACGACAATCTCGACCTGGACACTATCCTCTCACGCTGGCCACCAAAGCCACCATTCTGGGCCATACGCTTCGAGGTGCACGACCAATCCCCGAGGACAAAGCCATTGCACAGCATCTTGGTTATGAAGTCGTGCACAGGCTCATCGAATCGCCGGAGGATATCGTCGGATGCCTCCTGGCCTACCGTGAACGGGGATCGATCGGTCCGATTCCACTCCATGCGGTCACGCCGAAGCAGTTCGACTGGGACGTCTTCAGTTGTATGCACGGTAACGTTCGCACCTCGTAACTTTCATCGACCGTCGTTTTCATGCTGGGTTTCAAAGCGCTACATCAACAGCCTCCGCGCACCTCATTTCAAAAATCTGAAAAAAAGTTGCTTGAAAATCCATCTCGCGATACCCGTAGACCGAGCGCTGATTTCCAGCGCCAAACGCTGGTACAACAATCACAATCGTAGGGAGGATGTTCATGCATCTCGTCGTGGTATCGGCAGTGGCTGTCGGATTGGTGTATTTGCTGTGGCAGATCAGGCCGTAGCGCTCGTCTTCACGTGAACGGACCGAGTGCGCTCTATTGAAGCGCATGCTCTTACACGACCTCCAGGAGACAATTTGCTGGAGGTCGTGGTCGGTTGTTCATCTTCAGTGTTACCCATAAGATTCCCGAGTCTAAAACCATGAAATAGGTTGCCAGAAACGCCGTCTTGCGATAGCGCTAGACTGGGTGCTGGCTTCTGCGCCAGCCACGGTAACACCATCAATCTGAGGAGGATCTATGCGTTTTGTCATACCAGCAATGGCCACTATCCTCATGTTTGGAACTGGTGCCCTCGCCTTGGCCGAAGAGGCCGGAAGCCTGGGCTCGGAGTTGAAGAACGAGATGGGCTCCATGGCCAGTGAAGCCAAGGGCGACATGGCGTCCGAGCATGAGCAGATGAAGGAGAACTTCAAAGCCAAGAAGGATCAGATGAAGGCCGACATGAAGGCCAAGCGGGAGCAAATGAAATCGGAGATGAAGGGAAAACGAGATGCCCTGAAAGCGGAGAAGCAGGAGATGAAGAAGGCAGCAAAGGCCAAGAGGGCCAAGGCCAAGAAGAATGCCAAGGAAGCGGCGGAATCCCTAACGCCGAACTCGCACTGAGCGAGCTCAGCTCAGATTCGCGGCGTTCTGCTTTCCATATGGCCTTGAGCGAGTATTTCGCTCAAGGCCGTCATTTTTCAGTCCCCGCACAACTTTTTCAGACTTCCTTCAACGACAGAGTAACGGCGTCCCCTCACCGAGTACGAGACTAACCCAGCGGCCATCGGCGTGATTTCACGAGCGGCTATCTGAAATTACTGAATCAGCCGGATGCTACTCTGAATGTTCTTCCGTATCGCGTGGCACGTGTTGACGCTGCTCCGAATGCTTGACGATCTTGGTGATGGTGTCGTCCGGGCTGCTCTCAATACTGACGTGATCACCTTGGGCGATCTCTTGTTTCGTCAAGAGTTCGGGATTCTCCACAGGAAGAGTCCAGTTATCTCCTTCACGCGTCCGGAAACTGATCGTTCGGTTGATTGTATCAACCTTTGTGATGATACCTCCGTTGAATGATGTCGCGGCGGCATCAAGAATGGGAAGTGTCGTTTCTATGGCTCCGAGCAAGCACAGAGTGATTAGAGCGACATGGAGTGTTTTCATTGTGGCACTTCCGAGCAGGAAAAAGATTATCGAAGAGTAGCGTCTTCAAAAGTGAAGACGGCAGGCCACAGACTGAGGAGCTTTTTATCATTATAACAAGGCGCAGACCCGAATGGAATGGAGACAATCGGATGTGTCTGCAAAAATTGGAGCCGGCGGTGCGGTAGGCATGGCCTTGCGAAAGGACCATGCCGGTCACCACAATCTCGGTGATTTCTCTGCTGGTGGACCGTTGGTTACACCACTTGTTCACAGGGAAGCACAAAGACGTGGAGTGGGAATGCGTTGTCTCCCTTGGCTGCCTCCTGTTCCAATCGAAACCGTGTAAAGGCATCGACGAGACGGTAGGCCAGTTGATCAGAGACCGCCGCCAGGGTCATTCGGTTGGTGGTAGGGGCGAGAAAAAACTGGCTCGTCGGTCCAGTGACTCCTTTTCCAGTGACGTTATGCAGCTCGCTGAACGCGGTTACGTCATATTCGTTGAGCAATGCATGGACCTGTTCTACGAGCGATTCGCGAAAGACGATTACCAACATCTTCATAAGCCAAACTCCTGGTCATGTACAAGGTTATCGCGCACCTGCTGTTCTGGTTCATTGTCGGTGGAGATACCGGCAGATACAAGGTCAACGGGCCCTTCTGCACGAGGGACGGGTGGACGGATGGGCTACAGGTCCTGATGTCCGACTCGACAAGGATGGAGGCGATACGCTATAAATTACCTACCCAACGGCATCTTACCCAGGACGGTTGTATGCAAGAATATGCAGCATATTACGGGACTGCCTGCCTCATCTTTTCCGTCTATCTCCTCATCAAGGGGTTTATTGCCGCGTCAAGGCAGCGAAGCGAAGATCACTCCACGACGTTGGTTCCGGCCTATGTCTATGGAATTCTGGCGTCGATTCTGCTGACGGTTGGTTTGGGGTTTTTTCGGCCGAGCTTGCCCTGGTGGGGATATCGATTGATTTTCCCTGGTACGACCATGCTCTTTCCCGCCATCATTTACCTCGTCGGCCGGCGACCGCCGAAGCCCAATCTCGATCGCGTCGACGCATAACCAGCCTCGACTCATTCCAAAACAGCGAACATCCCGGTCTATTTCGCAATGGTAATACTCGGTATGCCGGCGCGAGGAACTTCGGTCACCGTCATCTGGAACAGTTGCGACAACAGCTTGAACGCTTCGCGGTTCCATCGGGCCTGTGGTCCACTCGTATTGACGGCATAATACTGCCCATGGGATTTCATCGCGAGATCCAGTCCGGAAGGAGATGACGGTGAGACGATCAGGTCCATCGTCTTGACCGGGTTTTCAGCCACATCGGGCGTGCGACCGTCCTTCTCGACATGGTACTCCGGCTCTTCCGCAATGGAGAGTCCCAGAAAGTTCAGTATGGCATTGAAGCTTCGCAGCCGAAAGTCCCCCTTCAGCGGCCAATCGCCGCCATAGTGACCTGGGCGGATATCAAACGTCACGTCGTGTGGGAGCCCCTGTTCATTCTCGTTTTGCAAACGAGCTCGTTCCTCACGGGACAATAAATTCGGATCGTAGTTCGTGATCAGCGTGCCGCCTTCGACCTGTTTCTGCAAGGTATAGGTCTTATCTTTCCGGTTATAACTGACCTGGTATTCCTGTTCGAGCGCTTTAAATCCTTCCGCCGTGACCGAGTCGGCAGGAATCGTCCAGATTCGCTCGATACTCAACGGTTCAACATAGAGGCTGTTGTGGTCTTGAATGGCTGAGAGATGAAGGACCACCCGCCTGAACATCTCGTAGCCGACCTTGTCTGTGGGATTGTTTCGATAGGCGATGGTGCCGTCTTGATGGCTCACCCGAAGCTCCTTGGCCATGAGCCTAAGGAGGAGATCGATATCGATACCCTGCCGTAGGAGCAACGTCAGTTTCGTTTCATGGAACGGTGTGAGAAGCCGCTTCGTAAATTCTTCTCCTTCGATCGGTGCAATACTAATGGTTGGATTCTCGGCCACGCTTCCGCCTATGACGGGTAGGATGGTACGGCTGGCATCGCCGGTAAGGGCCGGAGTCGCGCCGGCCGTGAAGCGAAAATCAAAGGTCGCCGCCACGTTGGAGACGCCGGTAAAGTGGATCGGCTGATGGTGTTGCGCTCGGGCGATGTTCAGGAGCAGTTGTTTGGACTGCGATTCAGTAATGGCATCATCATAGGCGATCACGGCTCGAGTCAAGGTGACCGGCGAGAGACATCCGGACAGCAAGGTCAGATAGATGAACGCGAGGGAAATGAAGGGCACAGAAGAGGAAACCTTGACTCCCATCGTCGATCGGCCGCTAGCGACTGTCGAGCACCATCGGGGTGGAGTTGTACCATATCAATGAGGAGATGCCTAGTGACTTATGCCGGGGCGAGATGTGGTGCCGAGACTCCAATTCGCTGCACGATCATCCGAACCGGGACATTTGGACGCAAGGTCATCACAGGTTCAGGCTGAATCGTTTGGCCCTCGACCAAACGCAGGTAGACCTTGGACGCGATGGTCGCCATGATTAATAGGCCTTCCAACTCCGCAAAGGACTCTCCGAGGCACCGGCGTCCACCGGCACCGAAAGGGATGTAGCTGAAGGGGGGACGGGTCCCGCTTGCTTCTTCTGAAAACCGTTCAGGATTAAATCGGTGGGGTTCCGGGAACCAGCGTGCATTGCGGTGCAGACTCCAAGGACTGATGAAGACCCATGCCTTCGGCGGAAGGACGGCACCTGAGGGAAGCCGATCTTCGGCATGCGCAACACGTGTATGGAGACTCCAGGCAGGAGGATAGAGTCGAAGCGACTCCTGCCAGACCATCTTCGTATAGCACAAGCGTGACACATCTGCTGTCGTCGGGAGACGGTCACCTAAGACGTCATGTAATTCCTGAATCAGTCGATCTCGGACCGATCGAAATTGAGAGAGCAAAAACCAGGTCCAGGTCAGCGCATTGGCGGTGGTTTCGTGTCCCGCGAGCAAGAACGTCACCAGTTCGTCACGGATCTCCTCATCGCTCAGCGGGCGGCCTTCAATATCTCTCGCGGCGAGCAACAGTGCCAGCACGTCATCGTTTTGATGCGACGCCCTGCGCCTCTCCTCGATCGTCCGTCGAATCATGGCTTCCATCGATCGGTGACCGTGGCTAAACTGGCGGTGGAGTTTCGTCGGAACCCACAAAGGAGTGAGACTCGCCGCCAGGGAATCATACTGGAGTTTGATCAAACGCTGACCGACCGCGATCGCCTCCCGTACCGTATCGGCTTCGGACCCGACATCACGTCCAAAAAGCAGGCGCCAGATCACCGACAGGGTGAGGTGCGCCATCTCACGTTCGATATCAACCGTCGTTCCATCTTGCCAGTGCTCCACTCGGTCGTGAGCCTTGCCCGTGATCAGGTCGCTGTACGCAGCCACATGATTTCCGTGAAAGAAGGGCAGAAACAGCCTCCGTTGACGATGATGGGTTTCGCCTTCCGTATGAAGTACGCCTTGACCAAAGATGTGCGATTCGGCCGGCGCGACCGGGGCCTTCCGATAATTATCTTGGTTCGTCACCAGCACGTGTTTAACGTCGGCGGGATGGTTCAGCACATACATGGCGGCGTCTCGCTGCCGCAAGAAGAGTTCAACGACAAGACCCATCGGGAGTTTGACCACGTCGCCATAGGCGTGGCAATGCAAGAGAAAACCGAGGGTGTCGCGGCGAAGGTCGGGAAAACATCCCCACCAGCGAGAGACCGGTGGGCCGGAAAAGGTGGGTGGTGGCATCGTCTGATCGATCATGCGGCCTACGCGTCGCCTCTACACCTGTAAAAGGATACAGTACGTCTAGTCGCCACTCTCAATGAGTTCGCGCTGGAACCTCAGCCGCTCCTTTCATCTCCTTACCAATCGTGGACAGTGCAAGCAATGACAGGACGGCGCACAGGCTGACATACCATCCAGGGGCGAGCGCACTCCCACTCCGTTCCATAATCACCGTAGCCATCAACGGCGCAGTCCCGCCGAACAGAGCTGAGGCGATGTTGTACGAAATCGAAAGCCCTGTATAGCGGCGGGCGACTGGAAAGAGCGTCGCCACGATGGCAAAGAACGGACCCATATAGGCCGACACAAGCACCGTAATCAATACTTGTGCTGTGACGATCAGTGCAAAATGACCACTGCTCAGCCACGAGAAGAATGGGACTGTGCCCAGGGCAAGACCCGTGGCGCCAGCAGCCAGTACCCATCGATGGCCGATTCGATCGGACAGCTTGCCCATAATTGGAATCAGTATGGCCAACAGAGCCATGCAGATCGTGTTGATCAGCAACGTCGTTTTCATCGGAAGATCAGTCACTTTGGTCAAATAGGTGGGGAGAAACACAAAGAAGATGTAAAACCCGACGCCGTGTAACAGGACGAGACCGATCACTTGCAGGAGTGGCATCCGGTGCGACATGAGTAACTCTCGGACCGGTGCCGAAGACACCACACCGGCTTGCTTCAGCCGTTCAAAAGCCGGCGACTCGGGAATACGTCGACGAAGATACCAGCCGACCAGCGCGATGACACTTCCCGCCACAAACGGGATACGCCAGCCCCATTGCTGGAGGGCGTCCGATGACAGGCTCGCAGTCGCCAAGGTGCCGACACCTGAGCCCAACAGCGCACCGATCTGTGCACTGAACCCTGCCCAACTGCCGATGTAGCCTCGCTCGGTCGGTGCGGCATGTTCGACAAGGAAGGTGACGGATCCCGTAAATTCTCCACCGACCGAGAGACCTTGAAGAAAGCGCAGGGCTGTGAGGATGAGCGGTGCCGCCAGACCGATCTGAGCATAGGTCGGCAACAAGCCGACCAGGCAGGTGGGCAATGCCATGAGAATGATGGACCAGGCCAAGGCGGCTCGTCGTCCCCTGGTATCGCCCCAGTACCCGAAGAGCAGCGCACCCAGTGGTCTGGCAAGAAAGCCAACGGCGAACACACCGAACGTCGCGATCAACGACAACGACGGATCGGAACCAGGAAAGAACAGGGCGGATAAGACAGGCGCGAAGTAGCCGAAGAGGGCGAAGTCGTACCACTCCAGCACATTACCGATCGCACCGGCCAAGACCGTTTTCCGTAATGCTTTCGGTCCATCCACACCCATGAGGACATACCCTCATACAACAATGCCACGTCACCGCGGCCACCATACCATGAATCACTATGTCACGTGCGACCACCGATGCATTGATCAATGTGGTTTGCCTTGTCCTGTCCCATGTTGATCGACGAGACACTGTCCGTTCCAGCACGTTACCCACCAACACGATTGGGAGACAGTCCGCTTTCTGCTCTCCGACTTATTCCGGTTGGCACAGTCTCATCGGATTCTCACCGCCGAGCCCAGCCGGACCGACTGATATCGAGTCTTCGTTGATCACCCTTGCATCTGACTCTCACTGTGACTTAAGAGAGGCAAACTGCTGTTTGAACGTCTGAATTTTTAGGAGATAAGCTCTCACATCATGGTCGCCGCAGCGTTGGTGAGGTATGAGACGAAAGTTCCGCTTCGCGTAATCGCGGCCAGCTCCGGCGCCGCAGAGATGGATGACCGCGGCCAGCTCCTGCTTCTGTTGGAACGTCGCCGGTCGGTGTCCGACTATTTTCGCCACCTGACGGTCGAGGAGCGCGGCGGTCAACTCGATCGCGTGGCCTGGGATGACTCTGGTGTAGAGATTGTTGAACCAACAGGAATTGAGGTCGTGCCACGGTCCGACTTCGACAACGACATGGTTGTGGATACAGTAGCGCTTCGCTTCTTGAAACGTGCCGTCGGTAATCTGAAACATGCCGACAGCCGTCGAGGCCGGCTGGTACCACTCGAGGGGATTTGACGAGATGAGACGCCACCGCCAGTAGGTTCGGGCCACGGGATTACCGGAGCCCTCGGCTTGAGCTAAGGCAGCGAGCAATTCCGGTGTTATAACGGCTGTGGAATGGACCTCGAAAAGCGTTCCGTATTCCCGCCACGTCTCGCGGGGGTTTTTCATGAGAGCATTCTCCACCGGAAAGAACAATTCCGTCGGTTTGTAGAACGTGTGATAGGCCCAATTGACGCCCAAGAGGACCACGAAAAGCAGGAGGGCGCTGATTCCCAGCTGCATCGCAAGTGGCGTTCGACCGACGGCTCGAAAAAACAAGCAGAGATTCTGCCACCGCCGATGAGCGAAGCGCACCATCGACTTCAATGGGTGAGATGTACGTGCACGTGACGTGCGGGTATGGCGACGACGGGACATGTAGGCAGAGTATCAGAAACAGATGATTCTTTCTGCCGGAGCTGGGACGGTGTACGCAACGGTTTTGTGAGATGGTGAATGTGTGAACGATCTTGCATTGCGGTCAGGACAAGCTCAATATGCAAGAGGGGGCTCGCACCTTTCTCAATGATTTGTAGCCTTCGGGAGGCATGTATGCGGCGGCTGATAATGCTAAACGTCACTCTAGGGGCGCTTCTTATAATTTCCCCCTCTGCGTTCCCACAATCATTCACTGATAAGGCCACGAAAGACAATGCGGTCGACATGAGTGACGAGGATCCTGCGATGCAGAAAGCCATGGAACGCGCACGTGCTGGCTTGGATGACTTTCTAAGAAAAGCCGCCGCACCGCCGCCCAACACTGATCAGTATTCGGTCAAGGTCAGAGTGCGCGAAGGTGATAACCAAGAATATCTATGGGTTTCGAACCTGAAAGCCCAAGGAGATCTCTGGTCAGGACGAATCGATAATCTCCCGATGATTCGTTCGGTCAAGAAGGGACAGTCGTACTCATTCGCAAAGACCGAGATCGTCGATTGGACATATATCGACAGGAGTAAAAGGAAGGTTGTCGGAAATTTTACCACCTGCGCGCTTCTCACCAAGGAGCCGCCGGGTGTCGCAGAGTCGATTCAGAAACAGTATGGCCTCGAATGTGATCGTTGATGTCGCACGTCCAAACTTTCTGAGCCTCCACTGTTTCCGATCAGCGAATCCGCTCCATTAACTGTCCCATCCGGCTGATTCATCTTCAACTGCGCCCTGCCATCGACATTGTCACTCTCTGAATATCTTCGTATGTATCTGAAATCGCGTGATGTTACATCGATCCAGTGATACGATGTGATGCACTGCATTTCTCGCAGGGATCTATCGATGGAACCGGCTCGGCGACAGAGTTTTCCCTATCCCATTGGGTCAGTAAGTTACGCCCCTGACTCTTCCCACGATTCGGCTCCGACCGGGAGCATATCCCAGGCTGATGCTAAGAAGCAGGCCATCCGAAACCACTTCGATAGCTGTGCCAGATGGCGTGCTGAGTGGGAGGAGAGAGCGAGGGGGTACTACGACGATCAGATTCGCTATTTCAAGTTTCTTGTGCCTGAGGGGCTGCGAGTGTTGGAGATAGGGGCCGGCTTGGGCAATCTGCTCGCGGCTGTGAATCCTGTTCGCGGGGTCGGAATCGAACTGAGCACGCAAATGGCCAAACGGGCGGCTCGACGGCATCCAAAGTTGGAGTTCCGGGTCGATGATGTGGAGACGTTTGAGATCGATGAAACGTTCGACGTGATCATCCTTGCCGATGTGGTCGGCTATTTGCACGACGTTGAAGCTGCACTGAGACGCCTCCATCAAGCCTGTACGCCCGAGACGAGAATCATCGTGTCCTACTACAACTATCTGTGGGAGCCGATTCTACGATTGGGCGAACGACTGGGGATGAAAATGCCGCAACCGGAGCAGAGTTGGCTCTCGCCGGCCGATATCGTCAATCTTTTACACTTGGCGGACTTCGATGTGGTCAAGACAGAACGTCGACTGCTCGTGCCAGTACATATTCCTCTTGTTTCGTCATTCTTCAACAAGTTTCTGGCCTACCTTCCGGGTTTTCGAGCCTTGTGTCTGTGCCACTATGTCGTAGCGCGACCGCGACTACGAGAGCCGGAGCGTCCTTATTCCACGACAATCGTCATCCCCTGCCGAAATGAGCGGGGGAATATCGGTGCGGCAATTGAACGCATTCCACGGCTCGGTGGGTGGCAAGAAATCCTATTCGTCGATGGCCATTCGACCGACGGCACTCAACACGAGATTCGGCGAGCCATGGCGTATTATCCCGAGAAAAACATCAAATTGCTCGTCCAGGATGGAAAAGGAAAGGGTGATGCGGTGCGCAAAGGCTTCGCACAGGCCACCGGCGACATACTGATGATCCTGGACGCGGATCTCACGGTACCGCCGGAAGACCTATCGAAATTTTACGATGCGATCGCGAAGGGAAAAGGCGAATTTATCAACGGCTGTCGACTCGTGTACCCCATGGAGTCGCAGGCCATGCGAACACTCAATCTGATCGGGAACAAGTTTTTCAGTCTGGCGTTTTCATGGCTTTTGAATCAGCAGATCAAAGATACGCTGTGTGGCACCAAGGTGCTCTTCCGTCGCGATTACGAACGATTGGCAGCAAATCGGGATTATTTCGGAGACTTCGACCCGTTCGGGGATTTTGATCTGTTGTTCGGGGCGTCGAAACTGAATCTGCATATTGTAGAGGTTCCGATTCGATATCAAGCCCGAGCCTATGGTAGGACCAACATACGGCGATTGGCGCACGGGTGGTTGTTGCTGAAGATGACGGTCTACGGATTCTTTCGGCTGAAGGCCGTGTGATGTCCGAGGAAGTCCTGCATCGGCATCAGGCTGTGTGGCAAAACAAGCCTGTGCTTCAACGGCTGTATGCAGACTGGTATGGGGAGATCAGCACGTGGTTGGTGCCTGGACGCACGGTCGAGCTCGGAGGAGGCACGGGCAATCTGAAAGCCCATGTGCCGGGCGTTTATTGTACCGATGTGGTGGTACTGCCCTGGTTGAACCTCGTCGCAGATGCTCAGAGGCTCCCGTTTCAGTCAGAGTCGCTGGCCAATTTGGTCCTGTTCGACTCGTTACATCATATTGAAAATGTCTCCCTCTTTTTCGATGAAGCACTGAGGACCCTCCGTGTCGGAGGCCGGATCATCGTCATGGATCCTTACCTCTCATGGGCCTCGTGGCCGATCTATCGATGGCTGCATCCTGAGCCGATGGATTGTACGGAGGATCCTCTCGTCTTCAAGCCTCCGCAGGCTGACCGCCGACCATTTGACTCCAATCAAGCCGTTGCGACGACTTTGTTCGAACGAAATCCATCTCGCTTCCAATCACGCTATCCCGGATTCTCCATCCGACACATCAGGCGATTAGCCTGCGTCGCGTATCCGCTCAGCGGGGGGTTCGACCATCCGTCTATTCTGCCGGAGCGTTTGCTGACACCGATCCTCCGACTGGAGCAAATCCTAGAACGGGTGGGTTGGCTTCTTGCCTTTCGAATGCTCGTGGTGATCGAACGGCGATCGTAGAGCTGAATCGGCCTCGATGCCGGCCCTGTGGTGGACTCATCGGATGCTTGCAAGGCAGAAGAGACCGCCCCTATAATGCCGTCCCTGAAAATGAATACTGTAACCAGCTGGAGGAAACATAGCCATCATGAGTGAGCGAACGTTGGCCATCATCAAGCCGGACGCGGTCAGGAAAAACGTCATTGGAGACATCATTCATCGCTATGAACAAGCGGGATTGAAACCGGTCGCCATGAAGATGATTCGCATGTCTCAGTCGGTGGCGGAGGGGTTTTATGCCGTACACAAAGCGCGCCCTTTTTTCGGAAGCCTGTGCACCTTCATGTCTTCCGGACCTGCGGTCGTCCTCGTGTTGGAGGGCGACAATGCCATCAAGAAGAATCGCGAGCTGATGGGAGCGACGGACCCAGCGAAGGCCGATGTCGGGACCATCCGCAAAGCGCATGGAACGAACATCGAATTCAACGCCGTACATGGTTCCGACTCACCGGAAACCGCGCAATTCGAGGTTGGGTATTTCTTCCCCGGTATGGAGATTTTTCACTGACCGCCATGCGTCAGCGCGCGAGGATCTCTTCGCGTTCCGAGCGCGATCAGTGCAGTTTAGGGGAACAGCGCCAGCGCTGTTCCCCTGTATTTTGTTTACCGACATCTCTTATACGACTGTTTGTACGACTGTCCAGATCGTTTCTTGACAACGTCAGTCTGGCCCAACTACCATCCTGAAAGTTAGCCGATGACGACCGACACTGAGCGGAGGCCGAGATATTGGCTCCACTCGGCGCCGCCTATACTCAAACGGACGTTCTTCATAAGGGAGCCGACATGATTCCATCCGATTTACGGTATCACAAAGAGCATGAGTGGGTTCGACTCGATGGGAAAAGAGCGACTGTGGGTATCAGCGACTTTGCGCAGGATGCGTTGGGCGACATCGTATTCCTGGATCTGCCTAAAGTGGGCACCTCGGTCAAGGCCGGCCAACAGATCGGTGAAGTCGAATCGACTAAAACGACGTCCACGATTTACACGCCGGTAAGCGGAACGGTGAGCCAGATCAACACCGATTTGAAGGATCATCCTGAAGTGGTGAACGCGGACCCTTATGGCAAAGGGTGGATCGCCGTGATCGAGCTGGCCGATCCTGGGGAAGTCGATCAACTGATGACGGCCTCACAGTACGAAGCTTTCCTTGCCAGTCAAAAGAAAGGTTAAGGGCTACGGTCGAGGTCGAGCGTCGGACATCACTTTCATAACTCATAACCTCAGCCTGAACCTCAACCTTGCTATGCCCCCTCAAACCCACATCGCGATTCACGATACAGAATTCGGCGGGTATATAACCGCGATCCGGGCGGCTCAACTCAGCACACGCGCCACAGTCGTTAAAAAATGGGACAAGCGAGGAGAGGTCTGTCTGAGCTGGGACCGCATCCCAAGAAAGGCGGAGACTCTGCCATTCACCTTATTCGGAAGTGAGTAGGCGGATGATCAAATCTCTGCTTCTAAAATTCGGTATGCTGTCCATGACCATCGGTGTAGTTTTTTGGGCCCGATGGGCGCCGCAACCACCGGTTCAAGACACCCCATCAGCCACCGAGAAGCAAATTGTCGCTTCCAAGGTTACGAAGCTGGAAGATCGGGAGAGCCGGACTGCCGGCTTCTCTCGGCAGAATGTTCAGCGTTCTGACACTGATGCCGTCGCACGGAGGGAACCATCAAAGACGCCGATTCGCTCACGACTCGACCTCAATCGCGCGAGCGTCGATGAACTTGAATCGTTGCCCGGGATCGGAACCGTGCTGGCTCAACGGGTGGTCGCTTTTCGAGAATCAGTCGGAGGGTTTCAGAAGATCGAAGACCTTCGTGAGGTCAAAGGCATCGGTGCCAAGAAATATGATCGCCTGAAGTCATTGGTGACAGTCTCAACAGAAGATTCACGACGAGAGACGGAGCAACGTGAGTCATGAAGGACGTGACCCAGCAATTAGACTTGATCCTGCGTGGCGTGGTGGAGGTGATCCAGCAGACCGAGCTCGAAGCTAAACTGAAGCGTTCTCTCACTGAGAAGCGTCCCTTACGCATCAAAGCGGGATTTGATCCGACGGCACCTGATCTTCACCTTGGACATACGGTCCTGATCCATAAACTGAAACATTTTCAAGACCTCGGGCATCAGGTGATTTTTCTCATCGGCGATTTTACCGGGATGATCGGTGATCCGACCGGTGTGTCGGAAACGAGAAAGGCATTGACCAAGGAACAAGTCCAGGAGAATGCCAAGACCTACCAACGTCAGATCTTTAAGATTCTCGACCCGAATAAGACGACGATTGAATTCAACAGCAGATGGATGGGACCCATGACGGCCGATGGACTGATTCAGTTGGCCGCTCATTATCGAGTCGCTCGCATGATGGAGCGGGACGATTTCCACAAACGGTACCAGGAACAGAAACCGATCAGTGTTCACGAATTCCTCTATCCGCTCGTCCAGGGCTATGATTCCGTGGCGTTGAAGGCGGATGTAGAGCTCGGTGGAACGGATCAAAAGTTTAATCTCTTGGTGGGACGCGAGTTACAGCGAAACTATGGCCAAGAATCGCAAGTCGTCATCACGATGCCGTTACTCGAAGGAACGGACGGCGTGAAAAAGATGAGCAAGAGTGTCGGCAATTACATCGCCTTGGAAGATAAGCCGGGAGACATGTTCGGAAAAGTCATGTCGATCAGCGACACGCTTATGTATCGGTACTACGAACTCCTCACGACGGAAGACCTCGGTCGTGCCAAAGCGCTCCACCCGATGGAAGCCAAACAGGCACTCGCTGAGCTGATCGTCGCGCGATATCATGGAGCCGAGGCCGGCCGGCAGGCGAGAGGGGAGTTTCAGCAGAAATTTCAGGACAGGGAATTTCCTGACGAACCCGACACACACGTCGATTTGAAGCCGGAAGATATGTCAGAGATCGACGTTGTTCAGGGTGGCAGCATAAAACTGTCGAGGCTGATCGTGAAAACGGGGTTGGTCTCCAGCAGCAGTGAAGCCCGGCGATTGATCATTCAAGGCGGAATCGAAGTCGATGGCACAAAAGAAACAAATCCCGATAAGCTTATTCTTTTTGAACTTAACCAACAACGTCGCCTCAAGATCGGGAAAAAGAAATTTGCGATTGCGGAATTTAAGCACTGAACGAAAAACGGTTTCCTTGACTTGCCATTAATGTCCCGCGTAGGATGCGACCCAGCGAGCGGGCGTAGCTCAGTGGTAGAGTCCTAGCT
>JBBIKN010000060.1:0-19975 GCA_037445435.1 Nitrospira sp.
ATGCGGAAAGCGCTGTGGTGCCTGGATCCGTCCATTTGCCGGTTTGCTCAAGCATATTGAGTGCTCTAAAGGAGCAATCCAGCGATATTTTATAAGGAAACTCACGTGAAAAACACGATCACGATCTCTTCGGCTTAGTCGGTTTATGATCGACAAGTCGTTCTTTCCATTTTCGAAATTGCGCATCCACACGGTCGACGAGAGCATCAATGGTGGCATACATCTCAGGAGTCGATGTCTTAGCTTGCACTCGTTTGCCACTGACCGCACCGGTGACTTCGGCCTTATGTTGAAGCTTCTCAACTCCCAATACCACTTGAAGTGATCCAACCTTCAACCCATATCGATCCAGGCGACCGAACCGGGTTTCCACATAGCTTCTAAGCGCTGGCGTGATGTCCATGTGGCGACCTGTGATTTTCAACTTCATCCCCACCTCCAATTTGGACCTGGGTTCGATGCGAAGCAACCTTGACTAAAAAAAGCGTTTGCGTTGACTGGCGGATGGGACATTCAACTCAGCCCGATATTTGGCCACAGTCCTTCGTGCGATCAACACGCCCTGCTTACGAAGTCGTGCTGCAATCTCTTCATCTTTCAAGGGACGCTTCGGATCTTCTTCAGCCACCATCGTCTTGATCATGTCCCTAACGGAAACGGATGAATGCATACCCGATGGCTCATCAGCTCGTTGAAGCCCTGCGTTGAAGAAGAATTTGAGTTCCAACATGCCTTGAGGACAATACATATACTTATTTGCCGTCACACGACTGATCGTCGATTCATGCATCCCAATATCCTCGGCCACCTGCTTGAGAACCAACGGCTTGAGGTATTTGACGCCATGGTCAAAGAATTGTTCTTGGAACTTGACAATGCTTGAAACCACTTTCACGATTGTCCGATTCCGCTGCTCGATGCTTCGAATAACCCACTGAGCCGCCCGCAATTTCTCATCCATGTACGCTTTGGTCTCCGGAGTTCCCCCTTGTCCAGACGAAATGAGCTGTTTATAGTAGGGGCTGATCCTCATGCGTGGAAGCCCATCGTCGTTTAACAGCACAACCCATTCCCCTTCATTTTTGACCACAAATACATCAGGCACGATAACGTAGTTTTGGGTATTTGCGAACGGTCTTCCTGGTTTGGGTTCAAGCTCTCCGATGATTTTCGTCGCTTGGAAGACTTCCTCCACCGTGACGTTCAAGGACTTCGCGACTTTGGCATACTGTTTCTTTTCTAAGTCCTTCAAATGGTGTAAGACGATGCTCTCAATAACCGATCCCTTCAACGCGCCCGGTGGTGATCCGAGGGATCCGAACGGATTCCGGCCTAAATGTCCGAGTTGCAGTAATAGGCATTCGGGAAGATCTCGGGCACCAACCCCCGTCGGATCGAATGTCTGAATGTCTTTGAGTACAGATTCGACTTCGGACTCGGTAAAACCAGTCCCGGCCACGACCTCAGCCAAAGGAATGCGAAGATACCCATCATCATCCAGATTGCCGATGATCAAGCGACCGATTTCCTTTTCTCGATCACCGAGCCCGGACAAGGACAACTGCCAGAGAAGATGCTCCTCAAGAGATGTCGCCTTTGCCACTGTTTGCTCGTACGAAGGAAACTCATCTTGTGCCGCAGAGAATTCAGACTGGCCGCTCC
The DNA here is from genome assembly GCA_037445435.1 of Nitrospira sp. Classification (GTDB taxonomy): domain Bacteria; phylum Nitrospirota; class Nitrospiria; order Nitrospirales; family Nitrospiraceae; genus Nitrospira_D. Next base: position 1,663 of record JBBIKN010000060.1, read on the forward strand.
GTCGATCTCTTCCGAAGTATTCTTCCCATCCGGAAGCAGAAAACTCCTCCGGCGACCCTTGCTCTTCGCGTGTCTCAACCGCCACATCCGACCGATTCTGCTCTTCTAATGTAGAAGGACCTTCCACCTTCTCCTCGTTGACCAAAGATTCTCCTTCGTCGACATCGGATTGAATTTCATCCAGCAACGGGTTTTCCAGGAGATGCTGCGTGAGGCTCTGCTGCAGTTCGAGTCGAGACAACTGCAGCAGCTTGATCGCTTGCTGCAGTTGAGGCGTCATGATGAGTTTTTGCGAGAGTTGTGGAACCAGACGGAGTTTCATCGATGCCTCTGCCACTTGTCTACAATTTGAATTGCTCGCCAAGATACACGGCTCGGGCCGTGGCACTCTGTACAATCACTTCGGGAGGTCCCGCCTCCAAGATCAATCCTTCATTGATGATGTAGGCCCGGTCAACGATTGAAAGCGTTTCCTGTACATTGTGATCGGTAATCAATATACCGATCCCTTTCTCCTTCAACCGCGTGATGATCTGCTGAATATCTGCGACAGCGATGGGGTCAATCCCTGCAAACGGTTCGTCCAACAGCATGAACGACGGTGTGGCCGCTAACGCCCGTGTGATTTCCAAGCGCCGGCGCTCTCCTCCAGAGAGGGCATAGGCCATACTTTTTCGTATATGCAGGAGATCCAATTCTTTGAGCAAGGCCTCCACCCGTTGGCTTCGTTCCTTGCGAGCATACCCCAGCATTTCAAGAATCGCCAAGACATTATGTTCTACCGAGAGCCGCCGAAACACCGACGATTCCTGAGGCAGGTAACCGATTCCACGCCGCGCTCGTTTGTACATCGGCAGGTTGGTGACGGATTCCCCGAGGAAGGTGATTTCCCCTTCATCGGGTTGGCTCAAGCCCACCATCATGTCAAAGATGGTGGTCTTGCCTGCTCCATTTGGACCGAGAAGTCCAACCACCTCGCCGCCATACACCTCCACGGCAACCCCCTTAACGACTTTGCGGCCACGGAAACTTTTCACCAATCCGGCAGCACGCAGGCAATTCTCCGGCCGTGCCTCAATCGGTTCGACGAGCGCATCAGGCTCTGCATGAACACTCTGGGTCATGGCTGGCCAGATCCCTCACCTTGGATGTGAACGTGTGAGCCTCCTTCCACCACACTCCGCTCTTCCGCCAAAAAAATCGTGATCTGCTTGCCGCTGACACGCGTGCCCTTTTCCCAAGCAACGGGATCGCCCGTCAACACGATCTTCTCTCCATCGACGAAGTAGACGGCTTTTTGGCACGTGGCGTTGCCGTTTTCATACTTGATCTTGACACGATGGACGTCACCGGTCGCTTCGACACGGCTCACAGAGCGATTCGACATCGGCGACGCCGTGTTGTGCTCTTTGGAGGCCGAGGAATTCCGGGCAGATTCACGGTGATCCGTTCCTCCTCCGGATGCCTGCAGAGGGTCGTAGTTTCGGGAATGAAATAACACAACCATCTTATCCGAGTGGAGGATGAGGGGGCCTCTGGTGAGCACAACTGTTTCCTCAAAAATAGCCTGGCTGTCTTGGTTGCGTACCGTCATTTTCTTCGACGTGATGGTGGTTGGGACACCAGGCGCCTCCATGCTCCTCTTCAGGTTCACTGATTCCGGTGAGGGAGTTGCCGAAGCGGACCCGATACAGAAAACACTAAGAAGAAGGAGCCAGATCCACATGCACATCCTGTAGAACCTCAAATTCTTCGGATTCCATTCGCCCACGCAGTCCTTGTCCCCTTACCTCTAGTCCATGCCCCACCACCCGCACAGGATCTTCCGTCCGAATTTCTCGTGCCTGGTCCGTCCATACCAAGTGATTGGTATAAATCGTATAACCGCTCCTCGTTTCCACGACAATGGGTGTGTCCCGATTTGCCAACCTGAAATTCTTGGTGGCAGTATCCAGCGTTCCCTCTTCCCCATGTACAGTCACCTCATCTCCTTCCGTGCCGTAGAAGGTGAGGGCAACGTCACGCAGCACGGCTCGCTTATCTTGCTCAAAGAGTCGGGCCTGTCTAGCCTGCACCTGCCACTGGACTACATTCCCTTTAGATTGTGTAAAGACGAAGTCCATGATTTTGGCATCTGCTTGCTCAACCGACTCTGGAGCGATGAGCCGGCTACTCGGCACTGAATCTGCGTTTCTGAAGAGAAGATAGCCGACAAATGTGGCTAACAGCACACTCACGGCGAGAAGAGCCCGTCTCGCTACAAGCTCCCACATACTTTATGAATTCCCATCCGGTAGCTGCATAGCCAGTATCTGGCACGATCGTAGCATGCACGGTCTGTCAAGTAAACGTCCTCTAGCGAATTGGAAAAGCAACCCAAAGATTCCCATGTGCCAACACATGGGAATCTTCAGATTGGCAGCTGAGTATTCAGGACGAAAAGTTTAGGCCGTTGTTCAGGCCTTGGGAGATGCAGGCTGAGCAGTACGAGTGTCAGACTTTTTCTTTACGACTACTTCCTGGCGAGAAACCAACTCGATCGCGACCATTTCAGCCGCATCGCCGACGCGGCGACGAGTTTTAATGATCCTGGTATAACCGCCGGGTCGATCTTTGAATCGTGTCGCCACATCACTAAATAGTTTAGACACGACGGCTTTGCTACGAAGAAAGCTCAAGGCTCGTCGCCGCGCAGGCAACGTACCCTCTTTGCCGAGAGTGATCATGCGATCGGTAAATCCTCGTATCTCTTTAGCCTTGGCTCCTGTGGTTTCAATACGCTCTTGGTCTAATAACGAGGTCACTAAGTTCCGAAACAACGCTCCCCGATGCTTCGTCTGCCGCCCAAGCTGTCGCCCTTTTTTTCTATGTCGCACGGTCGTCCCCTTGATTGGTGAGCATTATTCAGGTTTCGGGCTTCCATTGTGGGGAGAAGACGCTGTCTCGATTTTTGTCCCTAACGAAAGCCCCATTTCAGAAAGAATTTCTTTGATCTCATTGAGGGATTTTTTTCCGAAATTCTTTGTTCTAAGCATCTCCCCTTCCGACTTTTGCACGAGATCGGCGATCGTTTTGATATTCGCGTTCTTCAAACAATTGGCCGCGCGAACGGACAATTCCAACTCATTCACGCTCCGAGAGAGGTTCTTGTTCACTTCCCGTTGAGATTCTTCGTAGCCTGCTTCAGTTTTCCCTTCAATGCGCTCTTCCGGATTGATAAAAATATCCAGATGTTCACGTAAAATTCCCGCCCCTGTAGACAGGGCATCGCGGGGGCTAATGGTACCGTCGGTCCAGATCTCCATCGTCAATTTGTCGTAATCCGTCATACGACCGACCCGCGCATTCTCGACATGGAAATTGACTCTCCTGATCGGAGAGAAGATGGAATCGATGGCAATCACCCCGATCGGCAATCCCTCTTCCTTGTTACGCTCGGCCGGCACATACCCACGGCCATGTTTGACGGTCATCTCAATGTCCAGAGTCGCATCCTTGTCGAGCGTGGCAATATGCAAATCAGGCGTCAGAATCGTCACGTCGCTGTCGTGAAGAATGTCCGATCCTTTTGCTTCTCCAGGGCCCTTCTTTTTCAATCGGATCGTCTTCGGTTTATCGGTGTGGAGCGCCAATCGCAAGCTTTTGATGTTCAAAATAATTGCGGTGACATCTTCTGTCACACCGGAAATCGTCGAAAACTCATGCACGACCCCTTCAATCTTCACCGTGGTCACCGCAGCCCCCGTAAGCGACGACAACAAAATGCGACGGAGGGCATTACCAATCGTAGTACCGAACCCGCGTTCAAAGGCCTCCGTGGTGAACCGCCCAAATGTGGGAGATTGTGCATCCTTGTCGACTTCCACCCGCATTGGGATCTGAAAGTCTTTCATCGCTTTGATCATAACCCGCCCTCCATACCATCGAGTGACTAAGACATCGGCGGATAACGCCGATGTCGAGAGAACGCCCCTCTGACTCTGATCGACACACTACCGGGAATACAATTCTACGACCATCTGTTCGTTGACTGGCAACGTGATCTGCTCCTTGGCTGGCAATGCGCGCACGGTGCCTTTGAAGGCTCCTTTGTCCAGTTCGAGCCAATCAGGAATGCCTCGACTGTCGACGGATTCCAATGCCGCTTGGATTACGACCAAATCCCGACTCCGTTCACGAATTTCGATCACATCTCCTGGTTTTACCAGAGCTCCAGCCACCATGACTTTCTTACCGTTTACTGTCAAATGACCATGATTGACCATCTGACGCGCTTGTTTGCGCGAGGCACCGAACCCTAAGCGATACGCGACATTGTCCAAGCGGCATTCGAGCAAGCGCAGCAAGGCATCGCCCGTAACCCCGGTCTGTCGTTCTGCGCGTTCGAAGACGCCGCGAAATTGGCGTTCTTGGAGTCCATAGATTCGACGCAGCTTCTGTTTTTCACGCAACTGTAGACTATAGTCTGAGGTTCGCTGTCGCCCCTGTCCGTGTTGACCAGGCGGATAACTTCTACGCTCGACCGCGCACTTTTCGGTCATACAGCGCGTGCCCTTGAGAAAGAGCTTCTCACCTTCTCTCCGACACAACCGACAGACTGGACCACGATACTTTGCCACTGCTTCCTCCTCGCAAGATAACTTACGGATTCATTGTAGACATATCACCTGCCCTCGTTCAGCCACGCCTGGCTACTCCATACCTAGCGTCATACTCGCCGACGTTTGGGAGGACGACACCCATTATGCGGAATAGGCGTCACGTCACGAATCAGATTAATTCGCAAACCGGCCCCTTGAAGCGAACGGATCGCTGACTCTCGACCCGAACCCGGCCCATTGACATAGACATCGACTTGCCGCATCCCGCTTTCCATGGCTTTTCGCGCGGCAGCCTCGCCGGCCCGTTGAGCGGCAAAGGGAGTGCTTTTTCTCGATCCTTTGAACCCCTGATTACCTGCGCTCGCCCATACCACCGTGTTTCCGCTCATGTCGGTGATGGTCACAATGGTATTGTTGAATGACGCCTGAACATGCGCCACTCCACTCTGAACAATCCGACGTTCTTTCTTTTTGCCTTTTTTGACGCTCATGCAAACTCCTCTGGCTGTTTCGGCAGACTACGCGCTTGGTGCCCCCTTGGTCGCCATCGGTCTCGGCTTGCTACTGACACCGGCGCGTCGCCCTTTACGTGTCCGAGCATTGGTCTTGGTTCGTTGTCCGCGGACGGGCAGGCCTTTGCGATGACGCAATCCTCGATAGGTCCCCGTATCAATCAGCCGCTTAATATTCAACGATACTTCTTTGCGGAGGTCTCCTTCGACCCGGTAATCTCGCTCGATGATTTCACGCAACTTGACGATCTTATCTTCGCTCAGGTCCTTGACACGGATTGCACCGTCGATCCCCGCTTCATTGAGAATCTTCTCGGCTGACCTGCGTCCGATCCCATAGATGTAGCTCAATCCGATATCTGTTCGTTTATTCCGCGGCAAATCGATGCCAGCAATACGTGCCATTCTCCCTCCCGCTATGAGTAGTGAGCCCTAGATCATCCACTGCTTCGCTGGTTGGCTCTTCAATACCAGCTCAGAGCTCACGACTGACAGTTTGAGACTCCCATTATCCCTGTCGCTGCTTATGACGTGGGTTTTTGCACAAAATCCGCACGACTCCCCGTCGGCGCACCACTTTACATTTTGCACATATGGGCTTCACTGATGATTTGACCTTCATAACAATTCGCCACTCCCGTTACTTGAAGCGATAGGTGATTCGGCCCCTGGTCAGATCGTACGGTGACATTTCCACTGTGACCTTATCGCCGGGAAGGATACGAATAAAATGCATCCGCATTTTCCCCGAGATATGAGCCAATATGACATGGCCATTATCCAACTTGACCCGAAACATGGCGTTCGGAAGTGTCTCCGCTACCGAACCCTGGACTTCGATGATGTCTTCTTTTGCCACGTCCTTCGATATTCTTTCCTGATACCTGCGTCTAGGTCTTCTGCAGCTGACTCAAAATACGAGGCGCGCCACTGGGTTGGATGGCGATCGTATGCTCAAAGTGAGCAGAGAGGCTGCCGTCTACCGTAACCGCCGTCCACCGATCCTCAAGAATACGAACGGCGCTGCGACCCATGTTCACCATGGGTTCAATGGCCAGGACCATGCCGGGTTGTAATCGAGGTCCTTGACCCGGCTTCCCATAGTTGGGGACCTGAGGCTCTTCGTGTAGTTGCCGACCAATCCCATGTCCTACAAACTCGGTGACAACCGAGAAGCCGGCAGATTCAACATGCTGCTGCACGGCGTTCGAAATGTCCGTCAAACGATTGCCCACCACCGCTTGTTCGATCCCAAGATAAAGCGCCTCTTCCGTCACCCGAACCAATTTTTCCGTCTGCTCCGGGATTCGGCCGACCGCCACTGTTACTGCCGAGTCTCCATAGAACCCAGCTACGATAGCCCCGAGATCAAGCCCGATGATATCCCCCTCCTTCAGCTTTCGCTTCGAAGGGATCCCGTGAACGACCTGCTCATTCACGGATGCACACAGAGTCTTTGGATAGTTCCGGTAGCCTTTGAACGCCGGAACCGCACCTCTGGTCCGTATCGCCTCCTCGGCGATACGGTCCAGCTCATCCGTAGTGATACCTGGGCAGACCGCTTTCTTTACAATCGCAAGCGCTTCAGCCACCACCCTTGACGCCTCTGCCATCACCGCAATCTCGGCGGGCGTTTTCAGAATGATCATGCCGTCTGGGGTGTCGCGAGCGTTTTCACGAGGTTGTGGTATACCGTTTCAACTGCCTCGGCACCGTTAAGATGCGACAATACCCCCTGCTTCTCGTAGAAGTTGATTAACGGCGCTGTTTGCTCTTCGTACACCCGGAGGCGCATTTCAATCGCCTCCCGCTGATCATCACTTCGTTGAACCAAGACTTCTCCACATCGTTCACATAGACTGCCGCTCCTGGATGGAGCGAACTCTACGTGATAAGTCGCCTGACACTTGGGACAGCTCCGACGTCCACTCAGCCGTTTCACGATTTCTTCTCGAGAAACCCTGAAATTCATCACACGATCCAGCTGAAGGCCTCGTTCGGCAAGCACCGTAGCAAGCGCCTCCGCCTGAGGAACCGTTCTTGGGAACCCATCGAGAATAAATCCATCGGCGTATGATGGATCAGCCAATTTCTCACGTACCAGTCCTATAACGATTGAATCGGGGACCAACCTTCCCTGATCCATATGTTCCTTAGCTTGAAGACCGAGAGGCGTCTGATCGCGAACCGCCTCCCGAAGCAAATCACCGGTCGAAATCTTACGAATACGGTATTGACGAGCGGCTTTTTCAGCCTGCGTGCCTTTGCCAACACCCGGCGCACCAAGAAACACGAGCCGCATGTTCTAGCCGCTTCTCCCGCGCAACGGAGCCATGCCCTTGCCCAAAAAGCCTTCGTAGTTCCGCATCAACATATGGGATTCAATTTGCTGGGCCGTATCAAGGCCCACACCAATGACGATCAACAGGGATGTGCCACCAAAATAAAAGGGCACATTAAGCTTATAGATCAAAAACTCAGGGATCACACAAACAACGGCCAGATAAATGGCACCCGCAAATGTGATCTTCGTCAGAACATTGTAAATGTAGTCAGAGGTTCGTTGACCTGGTCTGATACCGGGAATAAAACCTCCGTATTTCTTCATGTTGTCGGCCATATCCACCGGGTTGAGGACCACCGCTGTGTAGAAGAAACAGAAAAAGATAATGAGCCCTACATACATCAACGTGTAGAGCAGCGACCCTGGAGCCAGCTGTGCCCCGATTGATTTCACCCATGGCGTCTCAAAAAACCCGGCAATGGTAGCTGGAAACGCGATGATCGACGAGGCAAATATGGGAGGAATGACCCCGGCCGTATTGATCTTCAACGGAATATGGGTGCTTTGCCCTCCATAGACGCGCCGTCCGATCACCCGCTTGGCATACTGGACCGGGATTTTTCGGCGTCCACTCTCTAAGAACACAATCGCGGCGACAACACCGATCATCAATAGCCCCAACGCTATCAATAAGAAGGCATTGAGCTGGCCGATTTCATACAGATTGTAGGTCTGCGCCACAGCTGCGGGCAGCCTGGCAACAATACCGGCAAAAATGATCAATGAGATCCCATTGCCGATCCCTCGCTCAGTGATCTGTTCACCGAGCCACATCAAGAAACCCGTCCCGGCCGTCAAGGTGATAACCGTCATGAGACGGAATCCCCATCCAGCATGAAGCACGAAGGCCCCCTGATTCATTTGTTCCAATCCAATCGCAATGCCAAACCCCTGAATCAAGGCAATACCGATCGTCCCGAACCGGGTATACTGAATGATCTTCTTTCGACCCCGCTCGCCCTCCTTGGCCAATTTGGTCAAATGCGGGATGACGACCGTCAATAGTTGAAGAATGATCGATGCGCTGATGTACGGCATGATGCCGAGCGCAAAGATCGTCAGGCGGGATAATGATCCTCCTGAAAAGATATCGAGAAATCCCAGCAAGGCCCCGCCTTGCTTCTGCAAAAACTCGGAAAGAGCTTCACCGTTGATGCCGGGAGTCGGGATATGAGACCCGATCCGATACACCACCAACATTCCGAGCGTAAAAAGAACACGAGTACGCAGCTCGGGAATCTTGAAGATATTCTGAAAACTGGTCAGAAGCCGTTCAAGCACCGCCGATGACCTCGACTCGCCCTCCGGCCGCTTGGATCTTTGCTTCAGCCGATCTACTGAATTTATGTGCCTGAACAACGAGCGATTTCTTCAATTCACCATGGCCCAGGACTTTAATCGGCAGCTTTTTTCGCTTCACTAATCCAGCAGCAACCATGGCTTGCGGAGTGATCGTCTCGTTTCCGACCCACCGTTCAAAACTCTTAATGTTGACGACAGCATATTCCGTCCGGGACCGGTTGGTAAATCCGAACTTCGGCAGGCGGCGCACCAACGGCATCTGTCCGCCTTCAAATCCTGGACGCTTGCCGCCCCCCGATCGAGCCAGTAATCCCTTATGCCCTTTAGTCGCGGTCTTTCCATGACCAGATCCAGGTCCACGTCCTATACGCTTCCGTCGTTTGGTTGCTCCTTGCGCCGGAGCTAAATCATGGAGGTTCATGGCTTTCCAACCTCAAGCAGGTAACCGACCTTTTGAATCATTCCTCGCACCTGAGGCGTGTCAGGATGGACAACTGTCTGTCGAATACGCCGAAGACCCAGACCACGCAATACAAGACGATGCCGTTCCGGCGTTCCGATGGGGCTCCGTCGCAATGTCACCCGCACGCTTTCGCCAACAGGCTCTGAAGTCCTTGATGTCTTTGATACACTCATCAAACGATAGCCCTTTCTCGATCTTCGTCAACTGTTTGCCGACGAAAGCGAAGAACATCATCTAGGTTTCTTAGTTGCGTGAGCCCGTCCAGCGTCGCACGAACCGTATTGAAAGGGTTTCCGCGGCCCAATGTTTTCGCGATGACGTTATGCGCACCCACGAGTTCCACGACGGCACGAACGGCACCTCCGGCAATGATTCCGGTCCCGTCAACGGCCGGCTTGAGTAACACGTGCTCTCCCCCAAACAGACCATGCACCTCGTGCGGAATGGTTCCGCCCTTCAGCGGGACATGAACAAGGTGTTTTTTAGCTTGTTCAACGGCCTTTGAAATTGCCACGGGGACTTCCGCAGCCTTTCCCTTCCCTATCCCGACCCACCCATGGCCATCTCCGACCACAACGAGCGCGCTGAAGTTGAACCGCTTTCCGCCTTTCACAACTTTTGCCACTCGATTAATAAATACAACCTTGTCTTTCAGACTTAATTCATCGGGATTGACTCGCACGCTCTTACCCCTCAGTCCTTAGTTCGTTACGGCTGCAGAACGCACCCACTCTTGACTCGACTCGGATCCAGGCCCGAATCTAGAATTGCAACCCGCCCTCACGTGACGCATCTGCAAGCGCCTTGATTCGACCGTGGTACATCCGACCTCCTCGATCAAACACCACAGTGTTCACCTTGGCGGCCTTGGCACGATCGGCGATCAGTTTCCCCACCGCCTTGGCCGCCTCAATTCCTCCGGTCGACTTGAGAGACTTACGCAGCGACTTATCGAGGGATGATGCAGCCGCCAGAGTAACGCCTCGAATATCATCGATAATCTGGGCATAAATATGGGTCGCACTCCTAAATACATTTAAGCGTGGCCGTTCTGCCGTTCCCAGAATTGCACGCCTCACTCGCCGGCGTCGTCGATCAAGCTGTCGAACCTTATCTGCAGCATTCATGGCCAGTCCCTATTTCCCGGTCTTGCCTTCCTTCTTGCGCAAAGTTTCGCCCGCATAGCGGACACCCTTCTGCTTATAGACATCCGGCGGTTTAATCGCTCGCAGGTCGGCCGCCACCTGGCCCACCAATCGCTTATCAACCCCTTTAATGTTGATGAGCGTCTGCTTGTCCACTTTCACATCGATACCCGTGGGTACCTGATAGGTCACCGGATTGATATAGCCCACGTTGAAACTTAATGTCCGCCCCTGAATTTGAGTCTTGTAGCCTACACCGGTGATTTCAAGCGAACGTTCGTATCCCTTGGTGACCCCGTGGATCATGTTGCTCAACTCGGCACGGGTCAGACCATGCAACGCCCTCAATTTACGATCATCGCTCGAACGGCCGACAATGACTTGGCCATTATTAACGGCTACGTCGACACCGTGCACGAGCGACCAATCCAACTTGCCTAATGGGCCTTTGACGGACACGGTTGAGCCGGCAACTTTGACTTCCACTCCACCCGGAATTGCAATCGGTTTTTTTCCAATACGGGACATGGCCTATCTCTACCCTTCACTCAAGGTCAAAATGACTCATTTACCTACCATACCGAGCAGAGAACCTCACCGCCAAGACGACTCTTACGGGACTCTTGGTCGGTCATGATTCCTTTAGACGTAGAAAGGATTGACAGACCGATCCCATTGCGGACCTTCTTAATATCCTGACTGCCGACATAGACTCTACGCCCAGGCTTGCTGACACGCTCCAGCCCGGTGATCATAGGCTGCCCCTCTCCCACATATCGAAGACGCACAGTGAGAACGGGATGCCCCTCCTGAATCCCGTCCTCGACGGCCTCGACATAGCCTTCCTTCCTCAAAATCTCTAAAATCGCCCGCTTGAGTTTTGAAGCAGGAACCGTAACAGTCTCATAACGGCGTTGGGCGCCGTTCTTTAAACGAACAAGAAGATCGCCGATTGGATCGGTAACCATGCTATACCCTTCTCTCCTCCATTGGCAGCCACCGGTTGGTGAGAACAGCAGCTACCAGCTAGATTTTCGCACTCCGGGAATCTCTCCGCGCAGAGTCATCACCCGAAAACAAATTCGGCACATACGAAACCGACGGAGATATCCGCGAACCCGACCACACACCCCACACCGATGATAGTTCCTGGTGGAGAACTTTTGTTTCGTTGCTGCCTTATTTCTCAACGCCAATCGTGACACGCGCACTCCTTCCGTTCAAACAAACACCATCGCTTCATGTCGCTCTCAGGTGCGGAACGGCATGCCGAGGTGCTTCAAGAGAGCTTTTCCTTCGTCGTTCGTCCTGGCCGTGGTGACGACCGTAATGTCCATCCCGTGGATCGAGGCGACTTCATCATACTTAATCTCAGGGAAAATGAGCTGCTCCTTCAAACCAAGGGTGTAGTTGCCCCGACCATCAAAAGCCTTCGGAGAGACGCCGCGGAAGTCTCGTATTCGCGGGAGCGCCAATGTCACGAGTCGATCGAAAAACTCATACATCCGCCGACTACGGAGCGTCACCTTCGCACCAATAGGTAACCCTTGCCTGAGTTTAAATCCGGCGATGGCTTTTTTGGCTCGAGTCACGACCGGTTTTTGACCGGTGATCATTCCCAGTTCGGTCACCGCACTTTCCAACAGCTTCACATTCTGAATCGCTTCGCCCATTCCGACGTTCAACACCACGCGCTCAAGCTTGGGAACCTGCATCACATTTTTGTACCCAAACTCCTTCATGAGTGCAGGAACCACTTGTTGCTCGTACATGTCGCGAAGTCGTGGTCGGAACTTGGACTCTTCGCTTCCCGGGTCCAATTGCGGAGTCGACTCTTTCTTCGAGGTTTTTCGCTCAGACGGTTTACCAGATCGGTTTTTCGGTTCCTTAGCCATTACGCAACCTATTCCACTGTTTCCTTGGATTTCTTACTGAACCGCACTCGTCGTCCATCTTCCAAAACCCGCATCCCTAGCCGGGTTGGCTTTTGTGTAACCGGGCAGAAAAACATCACATTGGAAATCTGGAGAGGTGCCTCTCGTTCCAGGATTCCCCCCTGCTTCGCCTTCTGATTCGGTTTGGTGTGTCGCTTGATGATATTCAGCTTTTCCACTACCACCTTCCCAGCACGCAGGTCGATCGACAGCACCTTCCCGGTCTTGCCTCGTTCACGACCAGAAACTACGACGACTGTATCCCCTTTTCGAATTCTGCTCTTCCGGAGTGCTTCCACGATGCCCTCGTTCGTTCTGCGCTACAACACTTCAGGTGCCAATGAAATGATCTTCATGAATTTTTTCCAACGGAGCTCACGGGCGACAGGACCGAATATGCGTGTTCCAATCGGTTCACCCTCTTTGTTGATTAACACACACGCGTTTCGATCAAATTTGATATAGGACCCATCTTCCCGACGAACTTCCTTCGTCGTCCGGACGATGACGGCCCGACTCACGTCCCCCTTCTTCACACTGGCTTGAGGGATCGCCTCCTTGACAGCCACCACCACGACATCGCCCAGCGACGCATAACGGCGTCTCGTCCCTCCGAAGACATGAAAACACATGGCCTGTTTCGCCCCTGAATTATCGGCCACGTCCATATAGGTATAGTTCTGAATCATCGCGATATTCCTACACAACAAAAGCTGATCACCATTAACAACTACGCTCCTTACTTTTCGGGCTGCCCCTTTTCCATGACTTGAACAACACGCCAGTTCTTTTCTTTGCTGAGAGGCCTGGTCTGCACGAGCTTGACCCGATCGCCTACTTTACACATGCCGCTTTCATCGTGGGCTTTCAGCCTTGTCACCCGCCTGAGAACCTTTTTATAGATCGGATGAACGACCGACCTTGAAACCTCGACGACGACGGTCTTCTGCATCTTGTTACTGACGACGTCGCCATACCAATGACGACGCTTTACCACTTCAGCCATAGCGTCCTTTACTTTTTAGAGCCCTCTGCTTGAGCCTTCACTTGCCGGAGAACGGTTTTCACCCGTGCAATATCCCGCTTTGTTTTCCGGATCTGCATGGGATTTTCGAGACGCCCGGAGCCGAACTGGAAGCGCAAATTGAACAGCTCTTGCACAAGCTGTTTTTCTTTGTCTCGAAGTTCATCCGCCCCCAGCTGCTGCAGCTCTTTGACGTCCAACGCCATATACCCCTGCCTTCTTTAGATCCTCAAAAACTTACCCAAATTCGCCGCGCACGACCAACTTCGTGGCAACAGGCAACTTGTGCGAAGCAAGACGAAACGCTTCTCGAGCGATTTCGTGAGTGACGCCGTCCATCTCATAAAGAATCCTGCCAGGCTTCACGACGGCCACCCAATATTCAGGATTACCCTTGCCTTTCCCCATTCGAGTTTCTGCCGGTTTTTTGGTGATCGGCTTATCAGGGAAAATGCGGGTCCACACTTGGCCTCCTCGTTTCACATACCGAGTAATCGCAATACGTGCGGCCTCAATCTGTCGACTGGTCACCCATCCCGGCTCCAATGCCTTCAAGCCAAACTCTCCCAGGGTAATCTGTCCCCCGCGATAGGCTTTGCCCGTCATCCGACCTTTCTGCATTTTTCTGAATTTGACTTTCTTAGGCGCTAACACAGCTTAATCTCCTCACCCAAACCGTCTATCTAACGATGATTCGGCCTTGACGGGATGAACAGGAAGAAGCTCTCCTTTATAGATCCAGGTCTTCACCCCGATCTGCCCCATCGTCGTGTGCGCTTCAGCGAATCCATAATCTATTTCGGCACGGAGCGTGTGAAGCGGCACACGCCCTTCCCGATACCATTCCGTCCTCGCAATTTCAGCACCACCAAGACGACCAGCCACCATGATCTTGATACCTTGAGCGCCGAGTCTCAGAGCAGACTGGACACTTCGCTTCATGGCCCTCCGAAAGGCAACGCGTTTCTCGAGCTGAGTCGCGACATTTTCACTGACCAGCTGAGCATCGAGCTCAGGCTTCTTGATTTCCTTTACCGTGATGTAGACCTGGCCCCCGTACTGCTTTTCAAGATCGGCCTTCAACTTGTCGACTTCAGCCCCCTTGCGACCGATGATGATGCCAGGACGAGCCGTATGAATGATCACCCTCGTTTGATCTCCGGAACGTTCAATTTCTACTTTTGATACGCCGGCATGATAGAGCCGCGCCTTGACCATTTTTCTGATCTTGACGTCCTGATGGAGCAGCTTGGCGTAATCTTTTCCCGCATACCAGCGTGAACTCCAGGTATAGTTGTAGCCTAATCGATAGCCGATTGGATGTGTTTTTTGACCCATGCGTCGTATGCCTCAATAGACAAAAATAAGCTAAGTCCGCTTGCCTTGAGTTTCCGCTGCCGCCACGACCACGGTAATGTGACTCGTGCGCTTTTGTATTGCATTGGCCCGCCCCATGGACCTGGCACGTACACGCTTGTACGTCGGTCCACAATCAACGAAAGCCTTGGAGATGATCATCGATTCGCTATCGCCCATCTCCTTCAACTCGGCGTTGGCTACAGCGGAGCGAACGATTTTTTCAACCACCCGTGCCGCGTGACGAGGGGTGTGCTTCAGGATGGCCAACGCCATCGGCACCTGCCTCCCGCGGATCATATCGACCACGGGCCTGGCTTTTCGGGGCGCAACACGGACAAATTTTAGAACCGCATGTGCTTCAGTCATCTTCAAACCCTGTTACCGATCAGTTCCTTGCAATCAATGACCTGCGCGAGACACTAGGCATTGGCGACGAGCCAACACATCTACTTCTACTTTGCTACTTCAGGGCGACAGCTTTTTCGGTCTTGGCCTGGCCATGCCCTTTGAAGAATCGAGTTGGAGCGAACTCGCCCAGCTTATGACCGACCATATTCTCGGTCACGAACACCGGAATGAACTTCTTACCGTTATGGACCGCAAAGGTATGGCCGATCATGTCGGGGACTACCGTCGATCGGCGCGACCACGTCTTGATCAACTTGCGGTCTTTTGTCTGATTCATCTGCTCGACTTTTTTGAGAAGATGACCATCGACAAACGCTCCCTTACTTACCGATCTAGGCATTGCGCACTCCTGACTTACGTCGAGCAATAATGAACTTATCCGTCCTCTTGTTCTGCCTGGTCTTGTAACCCTTCGTCGGAAGTCCCCATGGCGAAACGGGATGTGGGTTTCCTTGTCCAGACTTGCCTTCTCCCCCTCCATGCGGATGGTCGACGGGATTCATCACCACACCTCGGACATGTGGCCTTCTTCCTTTCCAGCGACTCCGTCCCGCCTTCCCAACGCTGATGTTTTCGTGATCGACGTTCCCGACTTGTCCCACGGTCGCCATACAGGCTCCCAAGATTCGCCGCATTTCCCCAGACTTCAGACGCACCTGCACATAGCCGCCATCTCGCCCCATGACCTGCGCGAACCCCCCGGCGCTCCGAATCAACTGCCCGCCTTTACCAGCCTTCAATTCAAGGTTGTGGATGGTCGTTCCCAGTGGCATGTTGGCCAAGGGCAGTGCATTCCCAGGGCGAATCTCCGCCTCCGGACCGGATTGCACTTCATCATTCACGCTGAGTCCTACGGGAGCTAAGATGTATCGCTTTTCTCCGTCTCGATATTTCAGCAGCGCAATCCTTGCCGACCGATTCGGATCGTACTCTATCGCTTCAACCTTTGCGCGAATCCCGACTTTATCTCGTAAGAAATCGATCTTGCGATAGAGTCGCTTATGTCCTCCACCGCGAAAACGGACAGTCATCCGGCCTTCATTGTTCCGTCCACCAGTCCGGAGATGAAAAGCGGTCAACGATTTTTCTGGCTTTTTGTTGGTTAATTCCTCCGTCACCACGGCTGTCATACCCCGGCGGCCTGGAGACGTTGGACGATATGATTTCAACCCCATGATAAGGTTCCTACCTTCCGACCATCACAATACTTACACTCATCCAGACTAGGCGCTTTCGTACATCTCCAGCTTTTCCCCTTCCTTAAGGGTAACGAAAGCCTTCTTCCAATCAGAGCGCCTTCCCGAAAACCGTCCAAGTCGCTTCACCTTCCCACGGACATTCATGAGATTAACCTTTTCAACCTTGACCTTGAGCAACGCTTCAACAGCTTGCCTGATTTGGATGCGATTCGCGTCAGGATGCACCACGAACCCCACCGTATTCGTGTGCTCACGAAGTCCGGTGATCTTCTCCGTCAATAACGGCCGAATCAAGACTCTGTGGCTATCGACTTTCATGACCACACCTCGTTCACAGAGCCAAGCTCTCGCTCAGCAATCACGATCACCTGGGCACGAACGACATCGTACACGTTCAACTGGTCGGCACTGAGAACCTTGACGGCATTCAAATTGTTCGCCGCCTGCCAGATTTCCGACTGCCCCTTCCCAATGACTACCAATACGTGATCACCACCGCTGAATTGCTTCAACGCTTGAGCCAACAACTTCGTTCTGGGTTGCTGTAGAGAAAGATCGGAAACGACAAACAACTTGCTCTCTGCGACCTTGGCTGACAACGCGCTCTGAAGCGCGGCACGATACTTTTTCCTTGGCATCGAATAGGCGTAACTTCTAGGCTTCGGTCCAAAAACACTCCCTCCGTGGCGCCAGACTGGAGAACGAAGCGACCCGGCCCTTGCCCGGCCGGTATGTTTTTGTTTCCACGGCTTTTTCCCAGACCCGCTGACCTCACCCCGTCGCAACGTAGAAGCGGTCCCCCTGCGCTCGCACGCGCGCTGCATGACGACTGCTTCATGCACCAACGCAACACGAGGTTCACAACCGAACACTTGCGGGGGTAAATCAACGGTTCCCACCTTCTTTTTCTGCAAATCAACGAGATCAATCGTAGGCATACTAACTCTTCTTCGACTTTCGGACGACAACGATACCATTCGTGGCTCCAGGAACAGCCCCACGAACAAAGAGGAGATTCTCTTCGGCTCGCGACTCAACGACTTTCAACCGCTGGACCGTGACCCGTTCCGATCCCATATGGCCTGGCAGAGTCTTTCCTTTCCAGACGCGAGAAGGAAACGAACTGGCCCCGATAGAACCGGGCGCCCGATGAAACATGGACCCATGCGATTCAGGTCCACCCGCATAGTGATGACGCTTCACGACACCTTGATACCCCTTCCCCTTGGATACCCCAATCACGTCGACCCAGTCGCCCTTCTTGAACATATCGACCGTAACCAGTTGCCCGACCGCCAGCTCTCCGGCTTTTCTAAACTCGCGCAAGACCCGACTGGGAGGGACTTGATGTTTCTTCAGATGACCCAGCTCCGGCCTCGACAGCTTACGTTCTTTAACTTCACCGAAAGAAAGCTGAACCGCTTCATACCGATCTCGCTCTTTTGTCCTCACGGCGACCACTCGGCATGGACCCGCCTCGATCACCGTCACAGGCGTCAAACGACTTTCATCGAAAACTTGTGTCATTCCGAGTTTTTTGCCGATCAGTCCGTTCGTCATTCTCTCACCGCAAGCCGACGTTAAGGCTTAGGTTAAGCTCTGCCTGAGCCTTGACCTTCACAGTTTAATTTCCACATCCACACCCGCCGCAAGATTCAACTTCATCAATGAATCCATGGTCTCAGGCGTTGGTTCCATAATGTCGAGCAACCGCTTGTGCGTACGCATCTCAAATTGCTCCCGAGACTTCTTATCGGCGTGCGTCGACCGCTGCACTGTAATTTTCTCAATCCTCGTGGGAAGTGGAATCGGACCCACTACCTTGGCTCCGCTGCGCCGAACGGTCTCGACTATTTCCGAGACCGACTGATCCAGCACTCGGTAGTCAAAGCCCCGCAATCTGATTCTGATCCGCTGATCGACTTTCACTTCATTCACTCCTAAGCTGTCAAGGCGACCCCTATCCCTCTTACGCCAGAATTTCGGTGACGACGCCGGAGCCGACGGTCTTGCCGCCCTCGC
>JBBIKN010000061.1:0-19930 GCA_037445435.1 Nitrospira sp.
AGTCAGTGCCTGCACACAAGTGCGTTGGGCCTAATGTCGGACAGGCTCCTAGCCGAGGATCTGCGTCATGGTTCATATTCGACCGGCTACCGAGGTGGATTTTCCTGCTCTCCTCCGCGTGCAGCAAACCGCGTTCGGTGAATATGCCGGCATCTATAAGGTCAGCGGCTGGACCACAGAAACGCTCGAAAGTCTGGAAGAGGACGCGAGGGAGAAACACATTTTCGTGGCGGAAGAAGAAGGAATGATCGTCGGTTCCGTACGCTTTTGGACGGTGGCCGGCGTCTGCGTGATCCGATTGCTCTCTGTGGTTCCCACACACCAGCGGCAAGGAGTAGGGAAAGCCTTGATTCGCGAGATCGAACGAACGACGACCGATGCCCATAAGTTTTATGCCTGTACTATGCTTCGTACGGCGAGGAACATTCAGTTCTTTATGAATCTCGGCTACAGGGCCGAAACAATTCTTCCTGATCATTACGACCATCTCGACCTTATTTGCTTCGCCAAGTATCGCTAAACGTCGCTCTCGATTCATGACAAGCATTTCGGCAAGGCCGACATGGCAACGTCTTTCACTAACAACATCCGCCAACGGAACAGGGGCTACGGCGTCTTCGCGCAACGGAACCCATACCCAAAGAGTCGGTTCGTCGGCTGAGCATCGAACCGGTGCGCGGACCGCAGAAACTCGGACACGTACAGCCAGGACCCGCCCCGCACCACTTTCCCCTCGCCTTTTCCCGGCCCGATGGGGTTCTTTTCCGGACTTTTCTTGTAATAGTCATGGTCGTACCAATCAAACACCCATTCCCAGGCATTCCCGGCCATGTCATAGATCCCGTACGGGCTCTTTCCTGCCTCGAACGATCCGACCGGCGCTAAGGCGTGATGGTCGTCCCAATCCTTTCTTCCATAGTTCGCATGGAGCCGAGTCGGGGCTTCGTTGCCCCAGGGATAGATCCGTCCATCCGTTCCCCGCGCAGCCTTCTCCCACTCCGCTTCGGTCGGCAGACGCTTGCCTTTCCATTTACAGTAATTGACGGCATCCTCCCAATTCACATTGACGACCGGGCGCCGTTGATGTTGAGGTTGATTCATGATGCTCCAGTCCGGAGGCTCCTCCATATCGGTAGCCTCCAAGTACCTGGCATACTGTCCCACCGTTACTTCATATTTATCCATATAGAAGGCATTGAGGTAGATCTGCCGTACGGGCTTTTCGTCGTCTCCAAGATTACTTCCCCTCGTAAACTTCCCCGCCGGTACCAGCACCATCTGCATATCGAGCGTATCGGCTTCTCCCGTGCCTCCTGCCGTTCCGGCGAACGTCGGATGCTTCAATGCTGCGATGGATCGTGATCGTGGAAGCTTTGCCAGCAGCTGTTGATAGAGGGCTTGTTGCTCATTGTTGAGCCCCAGTTCGTTGGCACTGTCCAGGGCCTCTTCCGCCTGCTTCATTTTTCCACTAGTCAATTGGCCTTTCGCCTCGTTCAAGAACCGCCATACGGTCGCTTCCTCCCGTAACCGCCACACCTTCGCTTTGGACTTGGGTAAGTATGATTTCGTCCCGGATTTCTCATCGAGCTGCAAGGCGGTGTCATAATGTGCTTCCGCGCAAGCCCAAGCTTCTAAGGCTCGGCAGGCCTCAGCCAGGTTGAAATGAGCCTGGATATTGGCTGGATCTTTCAGGATGCCGGCCTCCAGCGCTGCCCGTGCCTCTGCATACTGTTTATTCTTCAACAGATTCTCCCCTTTGGAAAAATCCTGCTCGCCGGCGGCCTGCGCACCGGCACCTGGAGCTAAGAAGAGGCACAACAAGGTCATTCTCACCAGCATGTGTCTCATAGAACCCCCTTCCCCATTCTGACTGATCGCCCTGTGGATTCAGCCTCGCCTGCCAGCGAAGGAGACAAATCTGAACTGGGCCGGCTTGGCAGACTTGCCGATAAGTACCTACAAGTTTGGTGCCTGACCTTCCACAGAGCGGGCATTCTGAATGCTTCTTCCAACTCCATCTTCCCATCGCCCTGGCGACGCAAAACCCATCCCCATTCCTTCGGCGGGCGACAGGGTTGATCCCTCACCGCGCGCAGCGAGTGACCCTGTTGCCCGCCTCTCCTCACACCCATTCCGGCGCCTCTTCTTTCCTCACCTCACGTGCTGCAAACAGGCTATAGAGCGCGGGCAATACCACCAGCGTTAGCGCGGTGGAAGTGAAGAGTCCCCCGATCACGACACTGGCAAGCGGCCGTTGGACTTCGGCCCCAATCCCCTGTGCAAGCGCCAACGGGAGGAGGCCCAGCAGCGTCGTCATCATCGTCATCACGACGGGGCGAAGGCGCAGGCTGCAGCCGGCCAGGATCGCATCGTCGACGGACTGTCCCTCGTGGCGCAGCTGGTTGATATAGGAAACCAGCACGATGCCGTTCCCCACCGCGAGTCCGAACAGCTCGATGAAGCCGATGGAGGCCGGCACACTCAGATACTGTCCGCTCAGCCACAGCGACACGACTCCGCCGATCAATGCGAACGGCAGGTTGACAATGATCAGGATCGCGTACCGCAGCGAATGGAACGCCCAGAACAGGAGAAAAAAGACCAGCCCTAAGGTGATCGGCACGACGATCATCAACCTTGCATTGGCCCGCTCCATATTCTCGAACGCCCCGCCCCACACGACGGTGTACCCTTCAGGCAAGTGGAGCTGCGCTGCCAGCTTGGTGCGCCCTTCATCCACGACACCGCCGATGTCCCGCCCGACGACGTTGAAGCCGACGAAGATCCGCCGTTTCACATGCTCGCGGCTGATACGGAGGGGCCCTTCACGCATCTCGATAGTTGCGAGATCACTCATCGGAATCATGGCTCCGGACGCCGCTTTCACCCGAATCTCTCCGACGCTCGCGACGCTGTTCCGATACGGCTCCGGAAATCGCAGGATGAGCTGAAACCGCCGCTCACCCTCATACACCTGCGTCGCCGGTTTTCCGCCGATTGCAGTCGTGATGATCTCCTGCACGTCGGCCACGTTGATGCCGAAACGGGCGATTTTCTGTCGGTCGATGTCGATGGTGAGATAGGGCTGTCCGGCGATCTGTTCGACCTTGATGTCTTTGACTCCCGCGATCTGTTGCAGCAGAGCGGCAATCTCCTCCGCCTTGTTCCACAAGACGTCGAGGTCGTCGCCGAACAGCTTGATGGCGCATTCCGTTCTGATGCCTGAGATCAACTCGTCCACCCGTTCCTGAATCGGTTGGCTCATGAGCACGGAGATGCCGGGAATCTCCCCCAGCTTCTTGCGAATGGCATCGGTCAGCTGCGACTGTGTCGCCGCCGTTTTCCAAGTAGTCCGGTCGTTCAGTGAGACGATGGGGTCGCTTTCGTTGGGCTCCTCAGGACCGAAGGCGATGTCCGGCCGGCCGATCTTGCTCACGGCCATCCGGACCTCCGGAAATTCCAACATCGCCCTGTGGGTCTGTTTCTCCATCTCGATGGATTCCGGCAACGACACACTCGGCAATCGGACCACTTGAGGAGTCAGCGCACCTTCCTCCAGCAGAGGAATGAATTCCCGCCCGATGAAGGGCACAAGGGCCAAGCTGGCCAGCACGATCGCTGTCGAGCCGGCGAGGACGATCTGGCGATGTCGCAGGGTCCATTGCAACACCGGGAGATACCGTTGCTTCATCCAACGGGTGAGGCCTGTCTCCTGCGGATGGTCTCCACGCAAGAGCAGCGACACGAGCACCGGCGACAGAGTCAGCGTCACCGCGACCGAGGCCAAGAGCGCGATCACCAGCGTGTAGGCCAGCGGCGCGAACATTTTTCCTTCGATACCCTGGAGCGTCAGAAGCGGCAAAAAGACGACGCTGATGATCAGGATACCGAATAGGATCGGGCGGCCGACTTCCTTCGTGGCATGGAGAATGACGTTGAGCCTGCTTTCCGTCGAGGCCCCACTGTGTTGGGCAAGGTGTCGATAGGCGTTTTCCACCACGACCAGGGACCCATCGGCGATCTCGCCGATGGCGATCGCCAGTCCGCCAAGTGTCATCAAGTTGGCCGAGAGACCGAATCGCTCCATCATGATGAACGTCACGAGTGGAGTGACGATCAACGTGACCGTCACGATGATGGCGCTGCGGGCATGGCCGAGGAAGAAAAAGAAGACAAAGACCACCAGCACAATGCCTTCGATCAATGCGTCCCGGACCGTGTGAACGGCGGCATTCACCAGCTCGATGCGATCATAGAAGGGGATCAGTTTTGTGCCGGCCGGAAGGACATGGCCGTGCTGTAGATCCTCCACCTTGGCCTTGATTGCCTCAACGACCTGACGGGCGTTGCCTCCGCGAATCATCAGCACGGTACCGGCCACGACCTCCCGCTCACCGTTGAGCACCACCGCGCCATGGCGGACGGCGTGGCCGATGCGGACTTCCGCCACATCGCGAACGAAGACCGGCGTGCCACCGGATTCCTTCACGATGATTGATTCGATATCGCTCACGTTCTTGATCAGACCCAACCCGCGGACAATCGCACGCTCGGCATGACGCTCCAGGACATTCCCGCCGGCGTTGGCATTGTTCTTTGCGACGGCCTCATAGACTTCATGCAGCGTCAAATCGAACTTGCGCAGCTTGGCGGGATCGACAAGAACCTGATACTGTTTAACGAACCCGCCCATGCCGTTCACATCGATCACACCCGGCACGCTCTTGAGCAGCGGTCTCAGAACCCAGTCCTGGATCGTACGCTGGTCCGTCAATTCCCGCTCGACGACCTCAGCATCGGTCGCCGTGGCATCGGGCCCTGTTCTGAGCTTTGTCGAAGGACCTTCCACATAGTATTGATACACCTCCCCCAACCCGGTGCTGACCGGGGCCATCGTGGGCTCGATCCCTTGCGGCAATCGTTCTTTTGCCGCGATCATTCGTTCCAACACCAACTGGCGCGCAAAGTAGATATCCACGTCGTCTTGAAACACCACCGTGATTTGAGACAGCGCAAATTTGGAGAGCGAGCGGATCTCTGCCAGACCAGGCAGACCGGTCATCTGAAGTTCGAGCGGATAGGTGATGAACCGCTCGACTTCGACCGGCGAGAGTCCAGGAGCGTCGGTCAGCACCTGTACCTGGATGTTGGTCACATCGGGGTAGGCATCGATCGGGATCGACTCAAAGGCGATCACCCCCACGACTGACAACACGCCGGCGAGACCCAGGATCAGTATCCGCTGCCGCAGTGAGAACTCCAGAAGTGAGACGATCATAGCGAAGGCTCGATCTTGTGCCGTTCCATTTCGGACTTGAGAGCGAAGGAACCCTTCGTCACAACTTGTTCACCTGCCTTCACCCCATTCAGGACCTTGACCACGTCTCCCTCTTCGTTCCCCAACTTTATCGCCCGCGTCTCGAAGACGCCGACTTCCCGTTGAACAAACACCATCTTGCCGACAGGCCCGTCCTGGACAGCCGCGAGCGGGATGCTCAGCGTGTCCGGACTCGATGCTACATATACGCTCACAATGGCGAACATTTCCGGTTTCAATAGGCGTTCGGGGTTGGGAACCGTGACTCGGATGCTCATGGTGCGAGTGGCCGGATCCAGCACATCTCCGACATAGGTAGTCATTCCGCTGAAGATTGCATGGGGGAAGGCTGCCACGACCACATTCACCTTCTGGTCTTTGCGGATGAATTGCACATCCTTCTCCGGCACGTTGGCGATCACCCACACATCCGTGAGATTGGCCACGGTGAAGAGCTTCTGATCCGTTTCGACCACTTCTCCCCGCGTGATGTTACGTGTGATGATCCGCCCATCGAACGGTGCGCGTAAGGGCACATTGGCCTTGATCGTCAGCTCCCGATCAAGCCTATCGATCTCCTCCGGTGGCACGCCAAGCAGTTCGAGACGATTTTGTGCCTCCCGCAGTTCGGCTCGCGCCGTCTTCATGGCGGCCTCGCGTCGTTGCAGTTCCGCCAAGCTAATAGCCTTGTTCTCGTACAGATCCACGGCGCGGAGATGCGCCAGTTCCGCTTCGTGCAGCCGCGCCCCGGCCTTGAGATAGTCTCCTTCCGCAACGCCAAGATCCACGCTGTGGAGCATGGCTAAGAGCGCGCCCTTCTTCACATCCTGCCCGACATCCACATGAACTTTCACGACTCGGCCTCGAATCAACGTGGTGACCTCGGCCAGTTCGTTCTGGTTGGCTTTGACGGTTGCGGGAAATTCACGATGAGTGAAGAGCTGCCCTTGTGCGACCGGAGCAAGTTCCAACTGTATGCGGGATAATTCTTCAGGTGTTAACCGCAATAACCCCGGTCGTGCGGAAGGTAAGTCGGGTTTGATCGTGGAGGTCTCCCGCGGTTGGTTCTCGCATGCACTGCCCACCGCTATGATCAGGCAAATCACCAGATTGCCTATAACGTGAGCGAGAAATCCGGCTGGACTCCGATTCGCCCGGCTATTACCCATCGATCACCACTCCTGGCATTACCCTTTTCTCGAACTTAGAGAATCCTCCTCTTCCGACCTCGCACGGGGCATGCCCTCCAAATCCCTTGTTTTTTACACAAAGAGCCGGATATTCGTTGCCTTTTGCTACCGTCAATGTTTAGCACTGTAGCGAAATGCGCCAATCCTACATATCGCCATACCACTTAGTTGTATTTATGAGATACTGATTCCGAGAGCGAAGCTGTATGGAAGTTCAAGCCCAATTTCCAGACGAACAATCTCCAGCCGGAGAATTCACGCGACAGCCGGACGCATTTCGGGGATGGGTCACCGCCGACGGCAGCTCGGGCTATCCCTCCGCTGCCGGCCGATACCATCTCTATGTTTCATGGGCCTGTCCCTGGGCCCATCGGACGATAATCGTGCACAAGCTTAAAAAGCTCGAATCCGTAATCGGTATGACTGCCGTAGATCCTATCCGTGATGAGCGAGGTTGGGCGTTTCGCGAAGGCCCCGAACATTCCCTCGACCCCATCAATGGATTTCGGTTTCTCAGTGAAGCCTATAGAGCGACCGACCCGAACTACATCGGGCGCTTTACGGTCCCAGTACTCTGGGATTGCGTGACTAAACGGATCGTGACCAACTCTGATGATGACCTGATGAGAATCTTCAACGGCGAGTTCAATCGATTCACCGAAAGCCCGATCGATTTGTACCCGGATGGACTGCGACAAGAGATCGATGAGCTCAACACGTTCATTTACGAGAATGTGAACGATGGAGTCTATCGAGCAGGGTTCGCCACATCCCAACGTGCGTATGAACGAGCGGCACGGCGATTGTTTGCCGCGCTGGATCAGCTCGACGCACGCCTCGCAGCCCGCCGTTACCTATTTGGACCGGAATTCGTGGAAACCGATTGGCGGCTTTTTGTTACATTGGTTCGGTTCGACGCGGTCTACCACGGACATTTTAAGTGTAATGTCCGTCGAATCATCGATTATCCGAGTCTCTTCGGGTATCTTTGTGATTTGTACCAAGTCGACGGTATCGCCGAGACCGTGAAGTTTGACCATATCAAGCGGCATTACTACATCACGCACGACGATATCAATCCTACCGGTATCGTCCCCATCGGTCCGGAACAAGACTTGACCGTACCGCACGGTCGTGAGCATCTGTCCTAGTCATCGCATCCCTTCCCATTTTCAATACAAGCATTCATCGGGCCGCATGTCTAAGTACCTAGACACTCTTGGGGACATTTTCCCCACTTCTTTGATTTGTCCGGCACACCTGAGATCGGAAACGTTTCTTTACCGAGAGTTCGGAATTGGTCTCCCCATGACCGGTCAAGCACGAGAGTTGCTCAACTCAACTAACAACAGTTCGTCATCCTTTAACCTGAAAGGAGCCGTTATGGATATGATGTGGTTGTTCGCAGCTGTGATGGGTGCACTCCTTCTCGGCGGGATCATTGTCTACAAAAAGAGTGTGTAACCGACTATCCCGGGTATGCGTACGAAGTCTGACGGGGTGGGGGTTCTTTGGAGGTTGGGGTACCCTCGGTTCGAGCTTTCCTTCCGGCTGATATCTTGCTCGCCCCTCTCTGGGGCGAGCAACAGCTCGGTTGAAAATACGGTGTGATCTTTTTCGGCGTGAGGAATCTTATCTGACGACAAGGACGGAACAGGCGCTCTGGTGCACCAGCTTCGTTGAGACGCTGCCCTGGAGAAAGCGTGCGACGGCGCTTTGTCCTTTAGCTCCCGTCACGATCAGGTCAGGCTGTTCGCGAGTTACCACCTTCATGATCTCCTCCGCGGCCGGTCCCACGCACGGAAACTGCCTGACGCGATATCCGACCTTTTCGAGCTTTGCCGACTCCTGCGCGAGCAATTGCTCTCCCGCCTCCTTCACCTTCGTGTAGCGAAGAAACGGCATGACATGGACCAGCAGAATCATCAGCGGCTTGTCGTCTGACGTGTTTTCCGACTTGGTCGCGAGCTGTTTGGCTACGAATTGGAGCGCTTTCTTCGATGACGGAGAGCCGTCTGTCGCGAGTAACATCCGCCGAAAGGTTTGCAGAGGCTCTTTCACGATCAAGACCGGACCGGACGCATGGAGTGTAACCGCTGTTGACACGCTGCCCAGCACAAACCGATCGATGGCATCTAATCCTCGGCTCCCGACCACGATCAATCCCTTATGCCCCGCTTCTTTGATGAGCGCTTCTGCAATCTTGTCCTGCACGACGCGCACCGAGCCCTTGAGGCCGAGTTCCACCAAGCGCCGCTTCGTTTCCGCTTCTACCCGCTTGGCTCGAGACTCCAACAGGTGAATGGCTTCCCCGTTGTCCGGTTCATACCCGCTGACCGACGGTTGTGTGATGAATGGCGCTCGCACGGATTGAGGATCCATGGCATGAAGTGCCGTCACTCGCGGTGCATTCTGAAAGGGTATCTTGCCGAGCCAGTCCAAAGCCCATTGTGAATACTTTGATCCATCCACTCCCAATACAACTTTCATCGGAATCCTCCTTATGCGACGTCATAAGGCTCTTGATGTGATATAGGCGCATGGTCAAGAGATCATGCTCATGGATCTTCGGCGCCGTGAGCTTCTCTGGCTTCGCTGTCGCATGAAATGGGGCAGCATAATGTTCACACCAGCTCCAGTTCTGTCAAGGTTCTGTGTCGACATCAGGTTTGAAATTCCCATCGCTGGGTCATGAACAGCATGGGTAGATCAACGCTCATACCACACCTATGAAAGAAAGCAACTGCGAGGATCGCCCTAGAAAGAAATTTGAAAGAAATGATTGGCGGGTGGCTCGACTTTTGGTACAGTGCGGGCCGCGTTATCGATGCTCATTTCCATTCATCTCAAGAGGTTACCTTAAGAATGAGGACCAAAGCTGAGTGTAGGCCGGTCTGCTTTAAAGAAAGCAAATATGGACTCGTCCTTGCGGTCTTGTTGATCATGCTTTCCGGTTGTGCCGTTCAAAAAGGCGCAACTAATTCGCTGACTTCTCACATCGAGCAGGGTGCTTCACCAGATCTTGTTGCCGACGCCTCTCAGGCGACCGCCCCATTGGGAGTACCAGCCCGAGACGACTCTCCTGAGGAGCCGTTCGATCCGTTTGCAAAACCCGGTGAAGAAGCGGTGGAGGAGTATGATCCTTGGGAACCGCTTAATTCCAAGATCTTCGAATTCAATTGGCAGTTCGATCGCTGGCTGCTGAAGCCGGTGGCCAAGGGCTACAACTTCGTCGTTCCCAATTTTGTCCAGGTCGGTATCAGCAATTTTTTCTATAACATTCGTGTGACACCACGTTTGCTCAACAACGTATTTCAGGGAAAATTCAAGGGAGCAAGCATAGAAGCCGGCAGATTTGTCATCAATACGACGGTGGGGATCGGTGGATTCTTCGATGTGGCCCAGCGTTTCCAGCTGACAACGCCGGAAGAAGATACTGGCCAGACACTTGGATTCTATGGAATCCAACCAGGACCCTATGTCGTGTTGCCGTTCCTGCAACCCTATACGGTCCGAGACCTTGTTGGATATGTGGGGGATATTGCTCTTAATCCCATCTACTGGCTGATGTTCCCGATCATCGAGATAGATGCCATTCCTTCCCTAATTCCTCATAAGAATAGATTGACGACTTCTCTGATATTGATAACTGCTCGTGGAACCGAAATTGTGAACGATCGTTCCTTGAATCTGGAAAAGTTCCAGGGTGTGGAAGAGTCTACCCTTGATCTCTATACCGCGGTTCGTAATGCCTATCTTCAAAAGCGAGCCAAGGCGATTCGAGAATAACAGATCATATCCCATCAGTTGCCACTCCACTTCAACCTCGGTTTGATACTTCTTGAGGGAGGTCTGCTGTTACAGCACCTGAGTTGGGTAAACAGCAGAATACACGAATGAAAGTAGGCCTAGGAGAGAAGACCAGAAATGGGCAGAATTGTAAGTCCAAGCTCAGCACACACGACAGCCCTTGCACCTCAGACCTTCGGGTACTGAGCCTCCTCGCGAAACGACGATTTGGGATAGAGCGGTAATTACGCGCTTTTCTTGTACACGATGATACCCCCGATGAAGATCGCGAGCATCACACCTGCAAAGATCAAGAAGGTACTATCCATGGTTACTCCTTTCGTCCGGACCCGTCACGCTACGAAGTGGTAGACCACAGCACACCTCCCAAGGATGAGACCGATGGACATCTTTCCCTGGACAAAGCTGCAATGAATGACACCACAGGGTCTGATGCCACACAACAACTCGGCCCCTCGCACCTTTGGGAACCTACGTTTGCCACAAATTTATGCCAGAGAAAATAGACTGTCAAGTAACTTGGACAGGATGTGCACAGAGAATTGATCCGATCAGAATACAAGTGAATCGGAGGCTACAAAATCGTCTTACGGGGACAAATGACTTGAAGTGGTCGTTTTCTTAAACACAGAGACAGCTGGTTATCGGCTAGGACTCATCCGAGGGTTTGAAGTACGTCACGGTTCGCTTGGTGCGGATACCGATCGAACGTGCGGTGTGCAGGATTTTGTGTCGCGTGGTAGCCGGTAACGCCTCAGGCACATGCACACCGATAAGATTGCGCGGCATATGCTTGAGAAATATCGCCACGAGGTGTGCAGTGCTCCAAGCGATCGGTGAGTAAGCGAGTTTTCTTCGACGTAACTGGAAGAGCGAGGGAGACAATGCATCCCAACGGATCAGACAAGGATGTGCCCGTTTATGACCGTAGACCAATACGGCTAGGGCAAAACGAGCATTGTGCAGGATCCCTTTCCGAACCAGCTTGATCATCGCACGAGGAGTCGCGGTCGCTGGGAATTGAACCGAGTTGAGTCCACGCGACCGAGTCAGTTTTCCTTGTCGATACCATCGCCGCAAGCGATCGATGTCAGTCCCGCCGATTTTGGCGTCAACACTCTTGAAACGAAAGACGCGAGGCAGTGTCGTGACTTCATCCTGAGCTGCCAGCACGACGCCGATTAGCCCAATCGGCGGTGGAAACCGAAATCGTTCACGTTCGCCAAATCGAGTCCCGAAACTGAACCGGCCCTCGCGATAGACACGAGGGCGCGATACTGCTTCATCGAATGACGATTCGGCCGACCACTGGGAGATAGGGTTATCGGATGCCGTCTCCTCAAAGATTCGCACTTCTGCTTTATCCAGGTCATCAAGTTCAGCCGCGGCCTGAGCCACGAATAGATTCGTTAACCCTGGGGCCACTCCTGCGTGAATGAGTGCCCATCGCTTTTTCTGCCGGAATGGTCGATCGAAGTACAACTGCTCCGGTCGAAACGGGTTCGCTCCGAGGTGCGAGGCGGTATCGAGGTAGTGCGCGCGTAAGTGCAGGGCCGCACGCATGATCACATTGTTCAAGATAGCAGGGCACGTATTGATCAAGAGGTGGCAGCCCTTGGCCGCTTTGACCACGTTCCGTAGGATTCGTGCGTTGACCCGTTCGATCACAATGTTCAATGTGTCACCGAGAAAGTCGCGTGCACGGTCCGGATCGCGGTCACCACAAGACACGTGATGGCCCTGACGAATGAGTAACTTGACTAGCAGTGAGCCAGTCGCTCCGACTCCGAGAACAAAGATCCTCATGCGGTTGGCACTGTACCATAACCTGCCGTGTGGATTGTGGAATGCGTGAGTCGCACGCTAAAAGATGCTCGTCCGCTCGTGGTCCAACCATTCATTTCGCCAGAGCGTCACCCCCATACTTTTTACAAGAGGCTTCTACACGGATCTAGGTTTTGAGCGCCTCGAAAGGTGAGGAATGGATCACAATATCTGAGGAACACGTGATGAGAATGGCAAGACTGTAGATCGATTACAAATAACGGGAATGGACTTAGGGGATTGATCGAGAAGAGAATTTTCTTGAGAAGACGTGCAAGATTACTAGGCGGTACTGTGGACGTGACCTTGCCTGGCTGAAAATTGAGATGCCTCGCCAGCTGATGGATAGACCCGAACTGTGTACGTTCGGTCCGGGTCCAGGGTCACAGTGACCTTTCCGGTTTTATTCAGGTAATCAATGGCTAAATACACTTGGTTCCAGGTGAGGTCCGGGCAGAGCCCAACTACCTCTTCCATTGAGCAAGCTGTACCAAACTGTTCTAAGGCACCATAAACCCGGTCTATGATCGCCGAAACTTGCATGACTTTTGCGGTGAATTCCTTTTCTTTTGGTGCAACTTGCTCCCAACTTGCTCCATGGAAATAGTACGTAGATGAGACGAACCTTGTGAACTAGTAAACACACTAGAAAAATGAGGGGAGATTACTAGTGTAGGCCGGTGACACAGTGGTGGATTTCATGATGTGGTATCGGGTCGGTCTAGCTGTACATTCTGTAGTATGCAGGGGTCAGGAAGCGCTATGACGATACGCTCACAAGACCTTCTGCGATCGCATACTTGATGAGCTCGGCGGTCGAGTGAAGATCGAGTTCGCCCATGATGCGAAACTTGTGGAATTCCACCGTCTTCACAGAAATATTCAGGATCGAGGCAATGGCCTTGGTACCCTTTCCCTCGGCAACAAGCTGCAAGACCTCCCGTTGTCGCTGTGTGAGGGAAGTCACCAACGGCTTGCTGGGCTGACCTTCCGGAGATTGGAGCGTCGCCGCTAAGACATCTTTGGTGATCAGTGGGGTCATATAGTGTTGTCCGCGCATGACCGCCTGAATAGCTTGCTTGAGCTCCACGGCAGCGGACCGTTTGATCAAATAGCCTGAGGCCCCGGCCTTAAAAGCCTCCGTCGCATAGGTGGGGGTGGCATGCATGGTCAGGAAGATAAGTTTGCTCTCCGGTACGAGCTTACTGATCTGGCGCGCTGCGTCTAATCCGTTGAGCAACGGCATCGAGATGTCAAGCAACACAATGTCAGGACGTAGTTGCTGCGCCGCTTCCACTAACGCTCGCCCGTCCTCTACCATGCCGACCACTTCACCCTCAGCTTCCACCAGCTTCCGAAGTCCGGCCAGGACAATGGCATGATCATCGGCCATCAAGATACGGGGCCCTTTCATGCGACCTCCTCCTCGGAAGGCACCCATGCACAGACTTTTGTGCCGTGGGCCGGCTGAGATTGGATCCGAAAGAACCCGTGCACTTGTCGCAGCCGTTCTTCCATACTGCTCAGTCCGAGACCCTGTTGATGGGTACGCAGATCTTGTGAGTCAAATCCTTTTCCATTGTCAATGATGGACAGACCGACCCCCTTTGACGATCCACGGAGTTGGACCGTCACGGTCGTCGCCTGCGCATGTTTCACCACGTTTTGGATGCTTTCCTGCATGACGCGGAAGAGACAGGTCGCCTGATCGAGTGGCACCGCATTCGGAACATCAAGAATCTTGAGATGAATGGGCACTCCCGTACGACGGGAAACCTGATGGACATGGTATTCGACCGCCGGACGCAGTCCGGCATGCTCCAACAGCGAGGGATGGAGCCGGTACGCGAGCGTGTGCACATCGTCAGAAAGATATTCCAACTGTTCACGGAGCGGTCCCAGCGCTCGGGCAAGGTCTCCGGGTATGGTGGAAGGCTGATGTTCCAAGGATGCCACTTCCAGGACCAAGGCGGCCAATCGCTGGCTCACATCGTCGTGCAGATCACGGGCGATTCTCTGCCGTTCATGCTCCTGCGCCGCCAACAGTTTGGACGTCAGCTCTTCTAGTTGCACTTGATGCTGATGCAATTCCAGCTGATTGCGATGAAGCGCTTCTTCAGCTTGCTTGCGTTCGGTGATGTCGACCGCGACACCTCCCAAGAGCACCGGGGCTCCCTTGTGATCGACGATGGGAAACTTGCTGACCAGCGCATGACGGATTTCCCCATTTTGAACGAACGGGGCGACCGTATGCAGAGGCGCTCTGCTCTCCCGCACTTTCTTATCGCTTAGCTCGTACAGTTCGGCGATCTCCACCGGCCATAACTCATGGGCTCTCTTTTCTTTCCACTCCAATCCCTTCAGCACGGATTCCTGAAAGAGTCGATTGACATAGAGATACCGTCCTTGCGCATCTTTAATCCAGGCAAAGCCCGGCAAATTATCCATAAAGGATGTGAATCGACGTTCGCTTATCTTCAGCGCCTCCTCGGCCTGTTTGCGTTTCGTAATGTCAAGCATCGCCCCCAACGTTCGAGTAGGGCGACGCTCCGGCCCATCATTGTCAAACAGCGTCCATGACCGAAAGCTTACCCAGCGCACGCTACCGTCCGGACGCGACAGACGGTGCTCCACTGAGTAGAGATCATCACTTGCGGGATCAGACGACTGCCTCATCGCCATGACGACCATTTCGCGATCTTCCGGATGGATCAATTGAATGTATCCTTCTAAAGAAGCCGGATCATCCGGCCCTACCCCGTAAATTTCTCTCATGACCGGCGACCAGTAGACCTTGCCGGTTCGATGATCATGGTCGAAAATGCCAAAATTAGCCAAACGAATGACTTGATCTGACCGCTCTTCTCGCTCGTGCAGGACGTTCTTGGCCTCCACCCGCTCCGTTACATCTTCCGTCGCTATCACAATCCCGCCAATCTCCTCGCCGCTATACCAGGGGCGAACGTCCCACGTCACCCACTGCACCGAACCATCAATTCGGACAAACCGATCTTCATCTGCGCTGAGAATTTCACCAGCCAAGCCGCGGCGATGGATCTGCCTCCAACGTGTCGGCATCTCAGGAACCACGTCATAGTGCGAGTGGCCGAGGATATCACCAGTGAGTCGGTAATCTTCCATCCACCGGCGGCTCGCCGCCAAATAGCGCATGTCGTGGTCAAACATCGCGATTGCAGCCGGGGCATGCTCAATGAACAAACGGAATCGTTCTTCACTATCCCGCATCGCCGCATTGGTTCGCTCAAGGTCGGCCGTTCTTTCCCGGACGCGTTGTTCCAGCTCTTCATGAGTCCGACGTAACGCCTCCTCAGCCCTCTTGCGCTCGGTAATGTCGTTACCGATCGTCAGTAAGCAGGGTCTTCCCCTGAGCGTGATCAAGTCCGTTGAAATGAGGAACTGTCGCAATTCGCCGTTCTTCATCCGCATCGACACTTCAAGATTTCTGACTGATCCTTCGGATTTCAATCGATCGATGAGCCTGGCCCGATCATGAGAATCAGGACAGAGTTCCAACATCAGCGTCGTTGTTCCGATGACCTCGTCCCGGAGAAAGCCGAATGTGGCGAGACAGGCGTCATTGATTTCTAAACAGACCCCCGTTTCCAGTTCCGTGATACCGATTGGGTGAGGACTTAGGCGGAAGGCTTCGGCGAAGAAATCGTCTCTTGCCGATTCGACCGCCTTCCCTTGCCGGTCTTCGGCGTGAGGCGCCTGCGAAAGCGGTCGTGCCCTCACCCAACGCTCTTCTTTGGCGGCCTTGGGTGTCATGGGGAGAGAGTTGGATTCTAGTCTACTTGCAGAGACCCCGCAAGGCCAAATTCCGTGCTGAGGCGTTTTCTCTGCACAGGAAGAATTTCGATGCACTGCCGATTGGTCGTACCATCAAATCCGTTACCTCTTGCTCCGATGGAGATAAACCAGTCATTAACATGAGTTATGAGCCTCCGGCCGTCGCAGTGGAAAATGCGAACGTCGCACATTCAGACCACTTATCGGTCAGGATTCCTATGGATAAGAATCTGCCGACGTCGACGGCCGCAGTTTATCCAGTTCTTGTAAGAGCACCCGCTCGCGATCAGACAGCTCGGTCGGTGTTCGTACTTCCACCACCACAAAGAGATCCCCCTGTCCTTTCTCTCCGACTTTGGGCATCCCTTTCCCAGTCAGCCGCAGGGCCGTGCCGCTTTGAGTTCCAGCAGGAATCGTCACTTGGAGTGTTTCACCCTCTAATCCCGTCACGCGCAATGTTCTCCCTAATGCCGCGGCGGGGAACGTCACCCGTTGAACTAAATACAGATCGTCGCCATGTCGCTCGAACATAGGATGTCGTCGAACATGAGAACGAATGAAAAGATCCCCTGGTGGACCGCCGTTGGCGTTGACCTCCCCCTGGCCCGGCAACCGAATAACCATGCCGTCATCGATTCCCGGCGGAATCTTCACCTTCAAGGTGTGTGGGAGAAATCGATAGCCGTTGCCCTGACAGAGCGAACAGGGAGATGCGACGATCTGCCCTCGTCCTTGGCAACGTTCACACGTGGTCAATGTCACGAGCCGTACACCTTTCCTCATCTTCACAGCTTGTTTTTGTCCGCTTCCTCGACAATCAGGACAGGACAAGGGTTTCGTCCCGGTCTTGGCTCCGCTTCCCCTACAATCTGTACATTGCTCCGACCTCGTGAGCTGTATCTCCTTTTCTCCTCCGCGAGCAGCTTCTTCAAGTGTCAGATCGATGTCGTAGCGAAGATCCACCCCTCTCGTGGCATCGGCTCCCGGCCTCATACGTCGGCCAAACAGATCTCCGAAGATCCCCGACAAATCACCGAAACGGCCTCCGAAGAAATCCCCGAACTGAAAATCCCGCATGAGGTCGTCCGCCGACCATCGCTCGGTTACGCCGGCATGGCCTGTCGTATCGTATTCTTTTCGCTTGGTCTCGTCGGACAGCACGGCATAGGCTTCCGCAAGTTCGCGAAACTTTGCCACCGCGTCGGGATCCTTGTTCTTGTCCGGATGGTATTGCAGCGCTAACTGCCGATAGGCATGCTTGATCTGGTCACGGGTTGCAGTTCGATCTACCCCGAGTATTTCATAATAGTCTCTCTTGGTGTCGACTGCGGGCATAGTTTGTTTACCCCCTTAGTCTAAACCTTCACCATCGGAATCCCGCTGGCGACCGAATCGGCCATGATCGACGCCTCTGCTAGCCCATGTCCTTCCATGCTTCTGACACGTGGCGCTTCGTTGCGCGTGGCTTCAGATTGAGGATGGTATCGAGCGCATACAGTTTGAAGTGGTAGCGATGCGGCTTTCCGAGTGGAGGACATGGTCCACCGTGCCCAGTGCACCCATGTTCCGGCAGCGGCATCAGGATCTTCTACTACAATAATGGCGAAACTTTTCGTCGCGGCGGGAGGCACACCCCAATGAAGAGGTGGAGACAGAAGATCTTTGCCCACGCACGTATACCGATGTGGAATGGCATCGCCGTCCTTAAAAGCTGAACTCTCCAGCTTAAGAGCCATTGTTCCTACTCTCTATGAACCAGGACCGAACAGGGTGCATGCTTCACCACCGTATCGGCGACGCTTCCCATGAAATACTCTTGCGCGTTACGTCCGCTGCGAGATCCGACGACCATGAGATCGGCCTGCTCACGGCGAGCGAGTTCCACCAGCTTGGCACCAGGATGGCCGGCCATCACTGTTTCTTTCGCCGAGAATCCGGCCTTTCTCAACGTACCGGCGACTCGCGATGCGAGTTTTTGGACTTCTCGTCTCAGCACCCCCTCGACTTGATCACCGACCGCCAAAGCCCCTGCGGGAACGCGGATACCTTCCAACGGGAGAGGAGGAATCACGCTGACCACTGTCACGGCGGGACGAATCGTTTCAGGTAACTGCTCCAACCATACGACAGCTCCCCATGATTCGACGGATCCATCCGTGCCGAGCACAATTCTTTTGAGGGTGCGCGCAGGCTTCTTGACGAGGAGAACCGGACAGGGAACCTGGAGAAGTACCTTTCGAGAGACACTACCCAGGAGCATCGGCTGAAACTCCGTCATCCCACGAGACCCCATCACCAAGAGGTCGGCTCGCTCTCGTTTCGCAGAATGAGCGATAGCCTTTCCTGGGTGACCGCGCAGGAGTTTCGCTCGGTCATGCCCCCACGCTTGTGCCGCCCTGAGTTCCGCACTTTCCAACAGCCGTGCACCAGCCTCTAATGAGAAGTCCAGAGCTTTTACTAATGTCGATCTGGCTTTCCGGTCGAGCTTGGAAAATGTCTTGAATGGGGTCATGTCGACCGCGTGCACCAACAACAGTGAAGCGTCGTTCGAAATGCGAATCTGCCGCAACCAGTCCAAGGCCCATTGAGAATAACGGGAACCATCAATGGCGCAAACAATCTTCATTGTGCCACCTCTGTCTTCGATGAGAGAGTCGCCCACGGACCGTTCACCACTCGGCCGTCACGCTGCAACCTGATGAGGATCATATTCGTTGCCTCTTTAATGAAGCAGCCGCTGAGCCAGCTGCTTTCCGGCATCATGGCGATACTTGGATACACAAATTCGCTGTTCAATATCATCATCTTCTCGCCGGTCCACCATATGGGCTCCACTGCGGAGGAGCCCAATAAGGTCTCCAGTACGATCCCCAATAGGCTCCGAAGTACGGATAGGGACTGAACCAGTAGGCCGGCAGCTTGGGAGACCACACTGTCATCGACGCGATGTCGAGTGTTGGGTAGACATAATCAACCTCGTCCAACATCAATGTCGTCGAACCGGTCACTTCACCCACTACCGTCACTCGCGTGCCGTTAGGAATCGTGGCTGGATCGAGAAACTCTTTATGGAACGCCAGAAAGCGTCCGTGAGAATCGGCTGGTCGAGGCTGTGGCTCGTAGTCGCCCGCGAGCGGAAGTTGGAGAACCTCGATCCGTGTCCCGCCCTGCTTGAGCGGCTTGACTGAAAGCACAATCCCTCCAACCACGATGAACTTACGCTTTAGGAAAGCGGCGCGGCTTTTACTTGCTGAAATGTGAGGTTCCGATCAATTTTGCCTTTGAGGTCAGGAGGAACGACTTGCACGCCGATGCATGCCACAATCCATAGGCTCGTTAGGACAGCCGCAAGTGTTTTCCTGACGCTTGTCGCATTGCGAAAGGTCATGCGAGTGTGTTCAACAAGGGAAAGCCAACCCGCGGGCATCGTCCTGGTCGGTGTGCACTACGACACACTCCAAGGCACTCCCGGTGCGAGTGACAACGCCACAGGCATCGCGGCAATGCTGGTACAGGCTAGTCGGCTTTCCCTTTCCACCAGAAAATCCAAACCAGTACTATGCCGACCATGATCGCGAGAATCGCCTCAAAAAAGTGCTCGGACATTGGTCGCGCCATGCGGTCTGAGGCTCCTGGTTCCTGCATAATTTCTGAGTGCCGGAGCTCATCCTACCGAGAGTGCTTCGAGAAGGGGAGAGTCGGCCATCCAGATCACGTATCTGGACGGCCGGCGCTGTCGAATCACAGGCAGCTGGGATGCTCTGCGCCGTCGTGGCGATGGCAGTGACGGCACATGGGGGCGCTTCCACCCTGGCGATCCTGGGCGTTGGGGGCTGACAAAGCGTCAAACTCAATACCCCCATGATCATGGCGCACCCCTCCGTCATGACTCGAAGATTCACGACTTCCGTCCTCCAATAGCAACTAGTCGATCTTCACCGCGATAGATTTCTTCTTCGCTTCCTCAGTCTTCGGCATC
>JBBIKN010000062.1:0-19906 GCA_037445435.1 Nitrospira sp.
CGGTCGGGACAATGTTCACCTTGTTCGTCGTCCCGGTGTTTTATTCGCTGATCGCGGCCCAACACCAAACAGATCACACGGATGCTGTCTCACTAGAAGCAACGGATGGAAAGCTCGTACTGACTGGAATGGAAGCATAAACGTGGTTGACAATTACCCTGTCCTCAGCAAGTCGCGCTCGACTCAAGACTGCCAACGCTGACGCACCCATAGCCTTTCATTGACTACCTCCCATTCCATTGCATTCTCCCTCACGTCCCCTTGCGGAGCGTCGGTCTCTCCTGCCTCAACAGTACCCATGATCTGATCGTGGGCCCAGCTCACGGGCATCCCCGGCGCAATAGCATCTTTCTACATTCATTCCTTGCATCCCGTGACAAGTCAGATGCAGGAAACAATCCCACCTTCGTTTGGTTGTCTGTACTTCGGCTGAATAGCTAAGCGAGCTTGAACGGGCGTACGCGTAGCAAATGATTTTTCCCAGAAAGAGCCGAATGCCGATCCGAGTCCAGCACCTGTTGTTGGAACACTTCGTGGCGGGCATGACGGCTCGAGCTGCTGCACGGTCGGTTCGAGTGCAAGGACGAACGGCCGTAGTCTTTTTTCAACGGCTTCGTCAATTAGTCGCCAGCCAGCAAGCCAGTTTTCTTTTCACCAGCGAGATCGAAATAGATGAACGCAATTTGGTACGGAAACGACAAGGACGACGTGAGCAACGGGCATCAGAAGCAGTTCCTGTCTTTGGGTTGCTAGTGCGAGACGACAAAATCTATACGGCAATTGTCCCAGATGCAGAAACCAAGACCGTCATCCCCATCATCATTCGTGAGAACCTGACCCCGGACGCCATTATCTACACGAATAGTTCTCAAACCTGTGACAAGCTGAATGTCTCCGAGTTTCAGTACAAGTGCATCAAACCCGGCAAGACCGTTCTATCCAGGCACGGCTACCATATCAACAGAGTTGAGAACTTTTGGAATGACTCGCGGCGATACTTGCGGCGCTTCAACGGCATCCCGAAAACGAGTTTGTACTGGTATCTCAAAGAATGCGAGTGGCGGTTCAATGGATCCGATCATCACGCACTATCTGAGCAACTGACTAACTGGTATCAGTCGGAAATCCACAAGTCTTAGCCCGCATGATTCATGACGGTTCGTCGCGAAATCGCGAAGCCGCGTCGTGAGACCGGCGCGCAGAGCCCGGAGAACCCGAGGCGTACTCGTGTGGTACGTCGAGAATTCGAGGGGCGATCCCGTCGGCTGAAGGCCCCGTCGAAACGGCGGATCGGCGGTTGTAGCAGAAGCGTTCACGAATCATGCGGGCTAGCTACATCAGCCCACACTCCTTCTGGAAGAGCATTCCGCAAATCTACCCAATCGAAGCATCTAAGCAATTGAACTACCTGTATAAAACAGCGCGCCTCACACCGTAGCTACATCAGCCGCCCCTCCATCAGTGGAATAGGTCAGACGTCGCCCTGTGCTCTATAGATCTTCCGCGCGGCAAGAGAATCTTAAGAACTTCTTATCTTCGATGAACCAGACGACGCGACGAACGGTCTTCAACGGAATTGTTTCACCATCTCATCCCGACCAATCAAGGAGGTCCAATGTCTACCAGCTTTAACATCAACCAAGCGGATTTAGAAAAAATCCTGCAGCAGATCAAGATCGCGGAAGCGCACGCGACCGGCACCAAGTCGTTGCTGCAAATCATCATGGAGACGTTCGGCGTCTCCGCGGCGAACGCGGTGTTGATGCCGGTGGGTCTGCGGACGGTCGACGGGTCCCTCAATAGCCTCATCCCAGGCCAGAGCGAATTCGGCGCGGCCGACAACCTCTTCCCGCGCTTGACCGATCCGATGTTCTTGAACGATGCGGACGGCGACGAGCTGCCGCTCGGCCCTCCGGGATCCGGTGCGCCCACCATCGACAATAACGACTACGGCATCTCCCAGAGCGTCGCCGACGCTGATCCGCGCATCATCTCCAACTTGCTCGTCGACATGACCGCGGCAAACCCTGCGGCGGTGGAAGCCGCCTTGCGCTATGCCGGCGCCGAAGGCGACGTCTCCGCCGTGCGCGACGCGATCGTGGCCGCCTGGAACAACATTGCCGCCACGGCCACCTCCGCATATGCCGCGCAGCAAGCTGAGAATGCGGCGCTCGAGACCCTGAACACCGAAACGGCCGAACAAGCCGCCGCCAACGCCGCCAATGACGCCGCGCAGGCAACCTTGGCCGCTTACAACGATGCACTCGCGGCGAACGCCGACAACGAAACCGCCGACGCGGTGAACGCCGTGCAAGCCATGGTCGATGCCTTTAGTCCCGTCGGCGGTGTGGTCAACGCCGCCGACATCGCTGCCATCGACGAAGCGGTGCTGCAAGCCACGCAAGCGCACGATGCCGCCCAGGCGGCCGCCAACGCGCTGCTCGCCAACTTGCCGGTGGATCATCCCGACGTCGTCGCCGCGCAAGGCCTGCTGGCCAATGCACAAACGCTGCTGACGGACCTGCAGGACTTGCAACTCGCACTCGATTCAACGACGCCAAACCTGGATACACCGGAATTCAACGAAGCGGCCTCGGCCAACAGCAATGCAACCAGCATCGTCGCGCTTGCCGATAGCACCACGGCGCAACTCGTTGTTTCGCAGGCCGCGGCGCAGAGCGCCGCCGCGACAACCGCAAGCGCCCTCGCGAACGCGAACACCAACCTGGCCACAGCCACCACGAACAAAGACAACGCCATCGCTGCGAGCAACGCCGCCGATGCCGCCTTGGCCGATGCTCTACTCACGCTAGCGGACAAACAAGCTGCCGCTGCGACAGCGCTCAGCACCTACAACACTGCTTTCGCGAACCATCAACCCCACCAGCTCACGCTCGACAAGTACGCGCTGGCCATTGCGCAAAACGTCGATGAAGGTCTCGGTGGGCCACTCGGCCTGGGCGTTGCCGTCGACGACCTGATCGTCAACTTGGGCGCAGCAGGCCAAGGGATTGACCTTGCCGACATCGCCGCGATCGATTCAGCGATTACGACTGCCTTACAGGTGGAGAACGCTGCACAAGCCGCTGTTTCCGCATTACAGGCCGCAGAGGCGCCCAACGGGTTTGTCAGTGCCGCTGATATCGCCGCTGCACAGCAAGATCTGGACAACGTGACCAGCTTGCTCGCGCGGCTCGAAGCACTGAAGGACGCCCTGGAAACTGACGGGGATACATTGCTCGATCAGGAGCATTTGGACGAAGCGACCAGCATCCGTACCGTTACCGAAACTCACGCAACCACAGCAGCAACCACCGCGGCCCAATTCGCAACCTCGTTGACTGCCGCCGAGACTGCAGCCGCACCGACCGCGGCCGCCCTAACAGACGCAGAATCGGCGCTTACTTTGGCACAAAGCGAATTGGACGCAGTCGAGACACTGATTTTTGGCGAGATCGATGAGCAGACCGGCAATCGCCAAGGCGGCGGCTTGCAAGATCAGGCAGCCGATGCGCAAGTAACAGAGAACCTTGCCATCGCGGCCTACGACGCCGCCGTGGTCGCGCAGGCGAATGCTGCAGCGGCAGACTCTGCCACGCAAGCCACGTTAACGGCGTACAACAACGCGCTGAACGAGGACGTCGACGTGAAGGCGAACGCCGCACTGATCAAGGCGGGTGAACTCGTCGCGTCGCTTGGAGCAGTGGGCTCGATCATCACCGCTGCGGATCACACCGCCGCCGCCGAAGCAGCCGCCGCCGCCATCGCAGCCGCGGACGCTGCGACCAATGCGGCGAATTTCCTGCTGGCCAACCTCGGCGCAATCCACCCAGATACCGTTGCCGCGCAAGCGGTCGCCGACGCAGCCGTCGCACTCAGCAATCAGTTCACCTCGCTGCAGACCGCGCTGAGTTCCGCCAGCCCGCTGCTGGATTTGAGCGAATTCAACATGGCCCAGGACGCACTGGCGCTTGCCGTCAGCAACGAAGCGCAAGCCGACGCCGTCGACCAGCAGCTGAACGACTCGCAAGACGTCGCCGAGGATGCGGCTGAAGACACCGAAGAGGCACTCGCTCTGGCGAATGCCGAACTCGCCGCGGCCCAACATGCATACGACGACGCCGTTGCCGCCAGCAATGCCGCCGACGCGGCACGTGATGCGGCGCGGCCTGCCTTCGAGGACCTGGCCGAAGAGAACGGCATTGCCGTCGAGGGAATCGGCAGCCTCGTCATCCCCAACGTCTCCCCTGATGTCGGCCTGACCGCCGGCTTCAATTCCTGGATGACCTTCTTCGGCCAGTTCTTCGACCACGGACTCGATCTGGTCACCAAAGGCGGCAACGGTACCGTCTACATCCCGCTGCAAGCGGATGATCCGATCATCGCCGGCGCGGACGGCATCTTCGGCACCGGCGATGATTTACCGGAACACCTGCGCTTCATGGCGCTCACGCGCGCGACGCAGACCATCGACGCCGAAGGTATCCCACAGCATACCAACACCACCACTTCGTTTGTCGACCAGAACCAAACCTACACCTCGCACGCCTCGCATCAAGTGTTCCTGCGCGAGTACGTACGGGAGGGCAACCAGACGTTCGCCACCGGCCGCCTGCTCGACGGAACCAGCGCGACCGGGTCGCTCAACGGCGCTATCGGCAACTGGGCCGAAGTCAAGGCACAAGCCCTCGAGATGCTCGGTATCAAGCTGGGCGACTTCGACGTCCACAGCGTGCCGCTGTTGGTCACCGACCCCTACGGCAAGTTCATTCCCGGTGCCAACGGCTACGCGCAGGTCGTGGTGCAAGTGCAGATCATCAATGACGCCACCGGCGCGGTCATCGGCACCCACGGCGCTCCGTTCACCATGTCCGGCGTGTCCGGAGGTCTCGATCTGGCAGCCCTCGCGCTTCCGAACGGCTTGCCGGCGCTGCCTTCTGGACAGTCGTACAAGACCGTGGCGGTGAGCACCGGCCATGCGTTCCTCGACGATATCGCACACCACGCCGCGCCCAGGCTGTTCGACCTCGACCGCGACCCCGCGACCCCGCGCACTCAGCAAGTCGCAGATTCGGACATCGATGCCAACGGCAACGGCGTCTATGACGAAGGTATTGACACGCTCACCGACGTGAACGGCGATGGACAGGTGACCACGGCGGACTTCTTCGCCCCCGACAAGAATGCCGACGGCAGCTTGAACGACGCCACCTACGACGACGAAATGCTGAACTCGCATTTCGTCACCGGCGACGGGCGCGGCAACGAGAACATCGCGCTCAGCGCAGTGCACTCGGTATTCCATTCGGAACACAACCGAACCGTTGAGGCGAATAAGATCACGATCTTACAGTCCGGCAATTTGGCCTTCATCAACGAATGGCTGCGCGTCGACCTGCCGAACCTGAATTCGATCCCGAGCGATCCGGCTGCATTGGCCGCCTATGCGGAGACGCTTTCATGGGACGGCGAACGCCTGTTCCAAGCCGCGCGCTTCACCACCGAGATGCAATACCAGCACTTGGTCTTTGAAGAGTTCGCGCGCCGCATTGCGCCGGACGTCGATCCGTTCGTGTTCAACAATGCGCCCGAGATCGATGCGTCGATCCTCGCGGAGTTCGCACATACGGTCTATCGCTTCGGCCACTCGATGTTGACCGGCACGGTCGATCGCCTGGAGAACGATCTCACCACGGTCAACGGCGAGGCCGATCAGCAGACCCTGCTAGCCGCGTTCTTGAACCCGCAGATGTACCTGTCGAGCGGCTCCTCCCAGGAGGAGGTGCTGGCCAATGTGGTACGTGGGACCTCGCGGGATCTCGGCAACGAGATCGACGAGTTCATCGTGCAAGACGTCCGCAGCAACCTGCTCGGCCTGCCGC
Organism: Nitrospira sp.; assembly: GCA_037445435.1. GTDB lineage: Bacteria > Nitrospirota > Nitrospiria > Nitrospirales > Nitrospiraceae > Nitrospira_D. The sequence continues at coordinate 5,883 of JBBIKN010000062.1, forward strand.
TCGACTTGGGCGCGCTCAACATCGCACGTGGACGCGACACCGGGATTCCGTCGCTGAATGAAACGCGCGCACAACTGGCCGCGGCTGGCGTCTCGACGCTGGCCCCTTACACCAGTTGGAACGACTTCACGCCGAACCTCAAGAACCCGCTCTCGATCGTCAACTTCATTGCCGCCTACGGCACGCACGCCAGCATTACCTCCGCCACGACCGCGGCGGAGATGCGCGATGCGGCGATGCTGCTGGTGTTCGGTGACGGAAACAACAGCGACGGTGTCACTATCCGTGGTACGACCTACAGCAACGACGATCGCCTAGCGTTCCTGAACGGCACCGGCATATACGCCGCCAACAAGGGCGGCATGGATTTGGTCGATCTGTGGATCGGCGGCTTGGCTGAGCAGAAGACCGAATTCACCGGCATGCTCGGTGAGACGTTCAATTACATCTTCGAGTACCAGATGGAGAGCCTGCAGTTCGGCGACCGCTTCTACTACCTGTCGCGGACACAGGGCATGAACTTGCTGAACCAGCTTGAGCCGAACACCTTCGCCGATCTGGTGATGCGCAATTCCGACTTGGGCGACAAGTACGCGACCCACTTGAGCGGCTCCCTCTTCTTGACCCCGGACTTCTTCTTCGAGATGGACCGTGGCATCGCGCAAGAAGACTACAACGGCGACGAAGCCGGCATCGACCCAACCACGGAGCCCGGCACGATCGAACCGACCGTTATTCGCGACTACAGCAACAGCACCATTGTCGACGGCAACCATGACTTCGGCGGCTCGTTCCGCTTCATCGGCGGCGAACACATCGTCGTGGGCGGCACGGAAGGCAACGACTTCATCCACACGGATAAAGGCGACGACACCGTGTGGGGTGATGGCGGGAACGACCACATCATCGTCGGTGAAGGCGCGGACAATGTCTTCGGCGGCGACGGTGACGACATCATCGAGGGCGGCATTCTCGAAGATTTCCTGCGCGGTGAACGCGGCAACGATGTGATCATCGGCGAAAGCGGCTTGACCTTGGCGTTCGGCGGCGAGGGTCAGGACTACATCCGGTTCGAAGCGACCGCCTCTGAGGCCTTCGGCGGCGAAGGCGATGACTTCATCCTCGGCAGCACCGGCGCCGATTTCTTGCTCGGCAACGAGGGCAATGACTGGATCGAGGGCGGTCTGGGTTTCGACACGCTCGCGGGCGACAACTCGGAGCTGTTCTTCAATAGCACCCTCATCGGCCACGACGTGTTGTTCGGCCACGGTGACGAAACCGACTACGACGCCGAGTCCGGCGACGACATCATGGGCTCGGGTCCGAGCGTGTTTCGTTACGAGGGCATGTTCGGCTTCGATTGGGGCATCGCCAAGAACGACAACCAATTCGGTTTCGGCGTGGACTTCGATCTCGGCAAGCCGATTTTCACCACCGATCCGGCCGACATCCTGCGCGACCGCTTCGACTTGGTGGAAGCACTCTCCGGCTGGAAGGACGATGACATCCTGGTCGGCGACAACCGAGGCCATGTGGCGGGCCTGGCCACCCCGGGCGCGACGCCAACGACACTGTTCCTCGACCACGTGCTGAACGCGGAGGGCATCGATCGGATCACGGGGCTACGCGATGTGATGGGCACGGCGCTGACGACCTTCGATCTCGGCACGTCGTACCGAGACGGCAATATCTTATTGGGGGGAGACGGCAACGACGTCATCCGCGGCAAGGGCGGCTATGACGTCATCGACGGTGATGCGTGGCTGAACGTACGTATTAAGATCGTGATTCCCACGGGTCCAAACGCGGGCACCTACTCCGCCGAATCGTTGACGACCGAGGCGCGCTATGCAGGAGCGACGGCGGGCAAGGTGTACAACACCGACGCCGAAGGCCACCCCATCTTCACCAGCGTCGCGTTCGGCGGTCGTTCGCTGCAAGATCTGCTGCTCGACCGCACCATCAATCCTGGCCAGATGAGCATCGTACGTGAAATCTTGCACGACACCACGCCAGGCAACAACAACGACACCGCGCAATTTGCCGGCAATCTGGCGGAATACGACATCGAGGGGCGTGGCATCTTCGTCGATTTGAACGATGACGGCGATCTGCTGGATGAGGGGGAGAACGTGGCACAGCGCGCCTACGACTTGAACGGCGACGGGTTCATCTCCGTCACCGATCGCGACAACGGTGCGACCGGCGCAGTCGTGCTCGGGGTGCAACTTCTGTCGCGCGGCATCAACACCGACGATACCGACTTGCTGAAGAACATCGAGATCCTCAACTTCGCCGATCAGAGCATCGCCATCGCCGGCAGTAACGTCGCGGCGACCGGCACGGTCACCATCAACGATGCCACGCCGTTCGGCACGCAAGCGACCCCGCTGGTCGGCGAGATATTGACGGCGACATTGAGCGACTTCAACGATGCGGTGCACCCCATACCAGTCGGTCCCAACGGCCTGCCGGTGGGGCTCACTTTCGAGTGGCAGACGACGGAGCCCGGCACCAACAGAGGCTGGGTCACGGTCGCACTCGGCGACAGCTATACGGTGCGCGAGGACGATCTCGGCTTCGCAATCCGGGCGGTGGCGGTGTTCAAGGACGGCGCGGGCGTGACCGAGCGGCTCTACTCAGACGAAACCGGCGAGACGACCAGGCCCTTCACCATCAACGAAAACAGTCCGACCGGTACCGTGGTCGGCGTGATTCCCGATGCCGGCGAGGGTGCAGTGACGCACGCGATCAACGGGACCAACGATGCAGGCGGCCGCTTCGCTGTCGTGCAGAACGGTGTGGACCCCAATGGCGAACCGATCTTCCAGATCGTCGTGGCCAACGGCGGCCCGGCCAACCTCGACTACGAAGGGGCTCAAAACGAGTATCAGATCGTGATTGACAGCTTCAACGATGAGGCGGAATTGGTCACCACACGTCAGTTCACCATCCGACTACGTGACGTGGTCAATGAAGGTGTCCCGACGAACATCACATGGACAGGCGCCACGCCAGCCAATAATGCCCTACCAGGTGCTGGCACGGTGATCGCCAATCTGTCGAGCACCGATCCTGATGTGGGTGCAACGCATACGTACCTGCTGCTACCCGGGAGTGCCGCGAACTTCACAATCAGCCCGGCCGGTGTGGTGACGCGAACCGGTAGTGCAATGGCACCGAATTCCACCTATCTGCTCAACGTACGAACCACCGATACCACCGGGTTGTCGTTCGATGAAACCTTTACCATCCGCACGTTGGCAAACGGCGTGGCCAACATCTTTACGGGCACCAGCGGCGACGACATCGTCTACGGCTTGACCAGCGGCGACACGTTGAACGGAGCGGCGGGCGATGACAACCTGTTCGGCCAGGGCGGCGCGGATACGCTGAACGGCGATGTCGGCAACGACCTTCTGGTCGGCGGCACGGGCGCAGACAGGTTGTTTGGGGGCACCGGCAACGACACGATCCGCTACGTAGTCGACACCGACGGTGTCGACACGGCGATCGACGGTGGCGCCGATACCGACACGGTCGAACTTTTCGCCAATGGCGGTGGGCAAACACTCACCGTCACCTATAACGGCACCGCCATTACCAACTTCGAGGGCAACGCTGCGTTCACCTCCATCGAACGCTTCACGGCAAATCTCGGCACCGGCACTGATACCTTGGTCTACACCAGTACAGCCGGCGTCACGGTGGATCTCAGCGCCGGAACCGCATCGGGCTTTGCCTCTGTGGCGGGTATTGAAAACGTCACCGGCGGCACGGGGGCCGACACGTTCATCGCAGACGTTAACGATGTGCGCAACACCTTTAACGGCGCGGGCGGGAGCGATACGGCCAACTATGCGGCCTATACAGGCAACCTGACCGTCAACCTGGGAGCGGCAACGATCGTGGTCGGGGGATCAGGATCAACGACGGCCAACTCCGACATGCTCGTCGCCATCGAGAACTTCACGGGCGGCGCGGGCAGTGACTCGATCACGGGCAATAGCGCGGCTAACGTCCTTCTCGGCGGCGCCGGCGGTGATACCCTGAACGGCGGCAGCGGCAACGACCAGTTGTTCGGCGACGCCGGCGAAGACATCCTGATCGGCGGCACGGGCGCCGACCAGATCGACACCGGCGCGGCGGACGACAATGTGGCCGACCTGGTCCGGTTCAGCGCGATCAACGAGTTCGGCGACACCGTCATGAACTTCGACGCCACGGGAACAGCCGCACAAGTCGATAAGGTCCAGTTCACCGCAGCGCTCAACTCCGTCGGCGCGACCGGCCTGGATGACCGCATCGACGACGACGTCTTCCAGTTTGGTATCAGCAACAGCGATGGCTTGTTGGGCAACAATGTCGCGGTCAACCTCGACGCCGGCGGGCTGGAGGCGCTGCTGCTGACAGGTGTGGGTACTGAAGGCGTCACCAACGCCAATCTCACGAACGCGACCGCAGTGTCAGCCGCGTTCAATAACGAGTTCGTCATCACCTCGTCGTTGGCAAATGACGCGCTGCTTGTCGTCAATGCCATCGACAGCGACAACTTCTCCGTGTGGAGGTGGGTGCAGGACGCCACCGGCACCGAACTGAATGCTGTTAGCGAAATCACGCTCCTTGGTGTATTCACCAGCAACGGCAACGTCACCGTAGACAGTTTCGTATTCGGCTAGACTACGAGCGGAGCACGGCTGAGAGGGGCACTGCCGGCTACGGCAGTGCCTACATACCGGCTCAAGAAAGGGACACAGTGCGATGCGCTGTGCTCCCTTTGCCGTTGCGACCGCGCGTCGATACGTTATGGAATGCCAAATTATGGTCGATGGGGTTTCGCCAGTCTGTAGTAGCTAGCAAGAGAGAACCTCCAGTATAGCCGAAAGGCTGGTTGTCCTCCACCTTGCAGTGGAAGACATGCCGTACTTGACGCATGGCGCCGCGGACGGCTGGCTCCGGTGTCTCGTCGATCGATGCCGTGCCACGCTCGGCCGAAATAAGTCTCGGGTGTTCGCCTGAAGAGAGAGCCGAGTACGACCTCGCACGAGCGTATCACTCAATGGGCGAAAGCATCCTCCTTGCGGCATGCCGGAACATCGATCGGGCACGCGCACCATCAAAATCCTACAAATGCTGGCGTGGAACGCGAGAGCGTTCGACAATGGGCCGGTACAGATCGGCTGCCGTCTATCCATCACAAAAGGAGTGCCTGCCTATGAGCGGACGTAAAGATACCTCCATCGGGGTGAAGGTTCAATTGACTCCCTCTGAATCCTCCGCGCACCCGCGTGTAGCGAACTACACAACCGTCGGCGTGGCGCACGGGATGGCCTATCTCGATTGCGGCTTCATCGAACCGGCGTTGCTCGCGGCTTTTTCCAAAACGGCCAAGGACGGCCCCGCGTCCCCTAGGCGAGTGGGCGGTCACCTGGTGGCCCGTATCGCGATGGACGTCGCTGCGCTCGCCCATCTGTACCAGCAGATTCAGCAGGTGCTCGTCGGGATCCAAGCCGCACGGAAACCCAAGGCAAAGGGCTCGGAATAGACGGTCGGACGGCAGGGAACGGCGGCGTGATGGAGACTCCGCATGCCTCCCCTGCTGCTCCGCGTCACTTTGAACGGGAGACCGGCCCTCCCTCTCGATAGTCTGCCCGTTCGCAGCGGCAGAGCGATGTTATGACGCTTTCGTGGTACGAGATCGCACTTTTGATATCGATGCTCGCACCATTACTGATGGTATATTCCCCGCCATGTCCCCACCTGACCACAAGACCGCGACCGGCCGTCGACTGAACGGACGCGCACGTTCCACATCCAACGGGTCCTCTCCAACGAACACTCCCGGGGCCGGGGCCTCAGATCTGCGGCACGCGTTGGACGCCTGTCGCGGCTCCTTTCTGACCACCGCGTTCTTCAGCCTCTTCGTGAATCTGCTGATGCTCGTGCCGTCGATCTACATGATGGCCATCTACGATCGCGTGATGATGAGCGGAAGCGAATCAACTCTCATGATGCTCTCGCTCATTACCGTCTTTCTGTTTTTCGTACTCGGAGGGCTGGAATGGATCCGGACCCGTATGTTGGTGGCCACAAGTGCGCGGCTAGACGAACAACTGAGCGACCGGATCTTCAATGCCATCTTTACCCAATCGCTGACCAGCAGCGGGACGACCGCCACGGCTCAGCCGTTGAACGACCTAGTGCAGATCCGACAATTTTTGAGTGGAACGGGGTTGCTGGCCTTTTTCGATGCGCCATGGATCCCGATCTATGTCGGGCTCATGTTTCTCTTTCATCCGTATTTCGGAGCGATGGCCGTTCTCTCGATGGTGCTGTTGTCTGGGCTCGCGATCTGGAACGAGGTGGCAACCCGCACGGATTTGGCGGAAGCTAACCGCGAGTCGATCGAGGCCACCCAGTCCGCACAGCGTAATCTGCGCAATGCCGAAGTAGTCGAGGCCATGGGCATGCTGCCCCGCCTGCGCGCGCGCTGGCAGATTCGACAAATGAAAGTGTTGGCGCTGCAAAGTCGGGCCAGCACTAAAGCCGGATTGATCAATGCGCTGTCGCGCACCATCCGTCTCACGGTTCAATCGCTCGTGTTGGGCCTCGGAGCCTATCTGGCTATCCATAAACAGATCACGCCGGGGCTGGTCATCTCCGGATCGATTCTCTTGGGGCGGGCGCTGGCCCCGCTCGATCAGATGATCGGAGGATGGCGCGCGTTTCTAGGGGTACGGGAGGCCTATCGGCGGCTCGATGTCCTCCTCCGCACTATCCCTGAACAAGAGTCCCGGATGGCACTGCCCGCGCTCCGGGGGCAGATCACTTTGGAGGGGCTCGTCGTCACGGTTCCCGGCCGGACGGAGCCGATTCTCAACGGGATCACACTCACCATCGAGCCTGGCACCACTGTAGCGCTCATCGGCCCCAGCGCGGCGGGCAAATCCACCTTGGCACGGGCGATGTTGGGCCTCTATCCCCCGGCTCGCGGCCGGGCCTGTCTTGATGGCGCGGACATCCTCAACTGGGATCGGATCCAGCTGGGTGAGTCCGTCGGCTATCTTCCCCAGGACATCGAATTGCTCGACGGTACCGTGGCGGAGAATATCGCCCGCTTTGGGGCGATCGATGCCAAACGCGTGGTGGAAGCCGCGCAGTGGGCTGGGATCCATGAGATGGTACTGACCTTGCCACAGGCCTACGACACGCCGCTGATCGGCGGGGGCGTCGCGCTCTCAGCCGGCCAACAGCAACGCATTGGGATCGCAAGGGCCATCTATGGGCGCCCTCGAGTCGTGGTCCTCGATGAACCCAATGCGAACCTCGACATGGCGGGTGATACCGCTCTGATGGCAACAATCCAACAACTCCAACGGGACGGCTGTACCGTCGTGGTGGTCACCCATCGCACGAATGTGCTCCAGGTCGTGCACAAGATCGCGATGATCATCGACGGCAAAGTTGCCAGTTATGGCCCGCGTGATGAGGTCCTGGCGGCAATGGCCAAATCGCCGCAACCGTCAGGCCCGGCAAAACTGAACGGGTTGGCTTCGCGAGGGCCCGGCCTGCCGAAACCGCAAAGGGCAACGATGTGAGGAAGAACAAGACCTTGGTGTCCCATGGCTGAACACTTACTTAAAGGTCCTCGGCCATCATTGAGCGACGACCGCGCAATCCGTCTCCAAGGGATGGCGCTGGTCCTGGTGGTCTTCGGTGGATTTGGAACCTGGGCTTCGCTGGCCCCCCTCACAAGTGCCGCCTTGGCTCCCGGCGTCATCACGGTCGAGCACCATCGCAAAACCGTCCAACATCTTGAAGGCGGGATTATTCGCACGCTTGACGTACATGACGGGGACTTTGTGCAGCAGGACCAGGTGCTTGCAACCCTGGACGATACCCAATCCCGTGCCCAGCTCGAAGTCTTCCGGGGACAACTCTATCTTCGGATCGCCCAGGAAGCCCGTCTGGCCGCGCAGCGAGATGGACTCCCATCCGTGCAATACCCTCAAGAATTGCTTGCGCATCGCGGGGATTCGCGGGTACAGGAAGCCATTAGGTTGCAGAATCAAACATTCCAGGTGCGCCAGGCGGCGAACGACGGCGAGAGTGCCGTCTATCGCAGACAGATCGAACAACTGCGGGCCAAAGTGGCGGGGCTTCACGCACAGAAACACAGCAAAGATCGTCTTGTGGACTCCTACCGTGGCGATGTGGACGATTTCAAGAGCCTGTTGAAGGAGGGCTACACCGAAAAGCAAAAGGTCGAGGAACTGGACCGGGCCTTGGCCCAGAGTGAGGGACAACGTGGTGAACTGGTGTCCGACATCGCGGCAAGCGAGTTACAAATCGCCGAGATTGAACTGAAAATCTTACAACTGCAAAAGGATCTGCAACGGGAAGTGGCCAAAGAACTGAGCGACGTTCAGACCGAATTGTTCGAGCTGCGAGAGAAAGTGCAGTTGCTTGAAAGCACGGTGAACCGCACTGTCATCAAGGCCCCCGTCGCCGGGTTGGTGCTAGGGCTGGCCGTCCATACCATCGGAGCCGTCATTTCCCCTGGAGGCCGCCTGCTCGACATCGTACCAAAGGATCAGAAGCTGATCATCGAAGCCCAAGTTTCGCCCAACGACATCGATCGGGTGAAGGTGGGGCAGCTTGCAGAGGTCCGGTTCAGCGCGTTTAAAACCCGTGACGTGCCCAAGATCATGGGCACCCTGATCAGTCTCTCGGCGGATCGGATGGTCTCAGACAGCGCCGACTCCAAGCATTCCAAGGAATTCAGCGGAAGCAACACTGCGTACTACTTGGTTCGCGTGGCCGTTTCACCCGAAGGGCTGGAAGCATTGAGTACCGCGAACCTTGAACTGGTACCGGGTATGCCCGCAGAAGTGCTCATCAAGACGGGAGAGCGGACTCTGGTGCAGTATTTGGCACAGCCCCTGACGGATACCTTCAAACGTTCCTTCATTGAGGATTGAGCAATATCCACCACGGACAAGACCATGACGCACCACCGACCACTTCTTGCGCTCCTGTTCGTACTGCTCGGCTCAGTGGGTGCAGCTGCAGCTGACGGCATCTCGGCCGTCAATACAGCTCCTGCCACCTTGCTCCAGCTCTACGATCTGGCCATGACTACGAATCCCGTGGTGGAGGGACGGCGTTCTTCCATCGTACAAGCAGAAGCCCAGAAGGATCAGGCCTTGAGCAAACTGTTGCCTCAAGTGTCGGCCAACGGCAACATCGGGTGGAACGAGTTCACCCAAGAGGTCCCCAACGGCTTCACGAGACAGACAACGGATGTCACCACGCAGTATCAGACGTTGCGCGGAGTGGTGCAGGCCCGGCAAGCTCTCTTCGATCTCGCGTCTTATCGGATCCTGGAAGGTTCCGGGTTCTCGGTGAAACAGGCGGAGCAGGACTTGGAAGATGCCCGCATGAAGCTGACCACGAATCTGGTCGATCGCTATCTCGAATTCTTGCAGGCCACCGATGAAGCCAGCTATCTGCAGAGTGAGCTAGACTTGACCGAGGGGGAGATGCAGCGGATCCGACGCATGTATGAGCGGGCTATGGCGAAGGTCACCGATCTGTATGAAATTGAAGCCTACTACCAGACACTCAAGATCCGTGAACTCGAAATCGACAATGCCAAGGCTGTCGCATTGGAAAAGGTACGAGAGGTGGCCGGGATACCGGTCACCGATTTAGCGCGGCTCAAGAAAGACGAGTTACCACCGGTGCCTGGCCAACCCGAGCAGTGGGTGACGGAAGCGGTCCAGCGTCATCCGGCGATCCGTGCGCTACAATACGCGCTCGATGCGTCTGCCAAGACCATCGCCAGTCAATGGGCCAACCACCTGCCGCTGGTGTCCCTGCAGATGTCCGGCATCTACGCTAAAAACGGAGGATTCGACAACCGTCAGCTCGACCCTTACACCGTCGGTACCATGGGATTACAACTCACTGTCCCCTTGTATTCCGGAGGCAGCACAAGAGCCGGGGAACGCGAAGCGGTTGCTCGATTTGAAATCACGAAGTATAAGCACATGGAAAAGCAACGGGAAGTCGAACGGGAGACACGTACGGCATACCTGAGTGCCCAAACGGGGTACTCGCGCATTGCCTCGACGGCGCGTGAAGTGGACGCACGGATCAAGGCGCGAGACGGCCAGCAACGGGGCTACGAGTTGGGAGCCTCCACAATTGTGGCCCTGCTGGAAGCGAAAAAAAATCTCTTAAAATCCCGGTTCGGCTACGCCAAGGCCCGCTATGACTATATCCGATCACTTGTGGCCCTTCGGGTCTGGGGTGGGACCCTCACACGTACGGATATTGAGCAGATCAACGGATGGATGGCCCAAGACCGCTTGCCTCCTGCGCAGCACTAACCCGGAGCATTCTGGAACATCTTCTTCGCGACTCCTGACAGATGACTTGGACAGACATGACCCAGGCGGCTGTGGCCAGGTAGGTTCGGTCCTCACCATCTTAAAATGTGAGCACTCAGACACAGCTACTACACCCCCGCCTCTGCATACCTTTCCCATCCATCAATTCTCTTCATGGTTCCAGCACCTGCCACAACCGTATTGCCTTGCCCTCAACTGATGGTCAGAGCAAACGCAGGATGTCTCTTGCCTTGTGATAAGTCACGCGCCAGCAAAACCCTTATTCACCCCGCCCGATCAAGGCTTGCATTGCATTGGATACAACACCTAGCTGGATTCACCTCACCCTCCAGAGGCCTCGGCGTGATTCCTTCCGCTCCATGATGCTTCAGAAGCTAATCCCCGCAACAATCAGGAATCCTGTTATTTCGTAATAGCGTAAATACTGTCATTTTTCTACGTAACACGTTAGCGGGATTTCAATGATGCTGGCTTTAGAGGTACACACGTCACACTATGCAGCAATGCGCTCATCTCTCAATGATGGCCTTTCCATCACACTGGCGCTTGCCCCTCTCCGCTGAACGCTCTTCTTCCAGAGAAGCCCTGACCATTCGGGACTGGGATTGGAGTTCCTCACACTTTTACCGGTGTTTCCTTCTCCACAAACAGTTCATCCAACAATGGAACTCCTCTGCTAGCAGTCAACAATCCCCATCATACATATTCTATGGCCAGACGCCCACAGTATCTCCTTGCAGTGCCCGCCCCCTGCGACTCAGCCCCACGGTTTTGACCGTCACTTCTGTCCGAACAAGGAGATCTGCACGAGTCGATAGAGGCGAGGCAATTCACAGAGATACATACAGTCCACATTCAAACAAAGGGGCTTGGAAATGAGTGATCAGGAATCCAACAACATGAGCCGGCGAGACATGCTGAAAGTAGGCCTCGTGGCTGGAGGTGCGGCTATCATCGGACCGGGACGGATTGCGGATGCCTTGGCGGCATCCTGTTACAACAGCTCGATGAACACCTCCTGCGGAGACACCAGAGAGGACTTTCCGACCAGTCCGCTGATCGGCGGACGGATCGTCCAAACCGTCGTCAATGGCAAGACGGTGAACTCCGTGTCACGGGCTATCGGGGATTTTGATGCGTTTTCCCAAGAGCTGCCCATCCCCACTGCCTTACGCCCTGTGCAGCAGTATGCGAGTCCGTACGCCGGCACCCCCCAAGACTGCGACGGCGAGGTCCATCAGGTTGGAGTGGACGGCAAGCGAGCAGACAGTAGCTCCGTACCCAACTACAATGCCAAGCTCGCTGACTGCCGATACTACCGAATCAGCCTGGAGGTGGCTCCGCATAATTTTACCGACCAAAAAGTCGTGCCCATCAATTCCGCAGGGAAGGTTGTCCGGGCACCCAGGCAAAGCTCCTTCGGCCGACTGTCTTTGCCGAGCAGCACGATCTGGGGGTTCAACGGGCAATTCCCCGGCCCGATGATCAATGCCGAGTATGGGAAACCCTGCCTGGTGCGCTTTGAGAACTGGCTGCATAATGATCACGGACTCGATTCCCAAAACTTCGGCGCCCCTGACCGAGCCTTCCTCACTCACTTGCATAATGCCCACACGGCCCCGGAAAGCGATGGGAATCCCTTCCACAAACCCTGCCCCTACGGACCCGGACAATGGGTGGAAAACCTCTATCTCAACTGGGCTAGCGATGGCGACAGCAGCGAAAAGCAGTCGTTCCTCTGGTTCCACGACCACCGAATGGACCATACCGGCGCCAATGTCTACAAGGGAATGATCGGTCTCTATCCCATCTATGATCCCATCAAGGACAGCGGCAACGAGGCCGATCCAGACGGGCTTCGCCTGCCCGGTGTTCGGAAAGAGAATGGTGATGGCTCGTTCGATGTCGAGTACGATATTCCGCTGGCCTTCTACGACTGCCGGCTGGACGATGGCGTCACGCGCCATCGGGATTACCACGCGGGCTGTGACGAAACCCACCCGGAATGGTGGGGAAAGACCTTCTTCAAGCATTTCCCGAACAAGGGTTTCAATGGAGACGTCTTCACGGTTAATGGTGTGGCTTGTCCGGTCTTGCATGTCAAACGTAGAAAGTATCGGTTCCGATTCCTGGATGCATCGATCGCACGGCAATATGAGTTCAAGCTGATGCAAGGGAGTGTGGGAGCCCGTCCTGGCCAGCAGGGGCAATACAATTTCATCGACAGCAACGGCGCGAATACCCTGGGTGAGCAAGTGATGAAATTCCGGCAAATTGCCGCTGATGGTGGGCTGCTTCCCTTCCCGATCGACCGCAATTCCATTGAAATCTGGCCGGCCAAACGCCGGGAAGTGATCATCGACTTTAGTAGATACATGGATGGAAGCCCGACCACCAACGGAGAGGCGATCTACTTGGCAAACGTCTTCCAAATGCTCGATGGCCGGAAACGGACCACGAGGGGGGAAGCTGGCTTTGACCCGAACTACTGTGTGCCCGTCCTCAAGTTTATCATCGACGGGGATGCGCCGGATTCGAGCGTGATGCCGGCCCTGACCCAACCGTTACGCTCGTTACCGCCGTTGCCGGACCTCACGAAACTCCCCAAGAAGGTCTTTAGATTCGATAAAAAGGAGTTAGGCGGAGAGATCCTGTGGACGATCAATGGAAGGGCGTTTGATCACACTCGAGTGGAAGCCTCTGTCAAACGGAACCAACCTGAACTCTGGACCTTTGTGAACGAGGGCGGCGGCTGGACCCATCCGATCCATAGCCACATGGAGGAACACCAGGTGGTCTCGCGCAATGGAAAGGCCGTGCCAGATGCGGCCCATCCCGATGATCGCTCTCGGGAAGACGTCGTTGCACTGGAAGGCGGTGAGTCTGTGACGATCTACAGAAACTTCAGAACCTTTACTGGCAAGTATGTAACCCATTGCCATAACTTGTCCCATGAAGACCATGCCATGATGTTCGCCTGGGAGATCAAACCGTAACCGTCGCTGCAACAAGCGCTCGTCCCCTGGCACGGACGTGCCGGGGGACGAGAAAGGTCGGAGTTGGGAACGACCGCCAATAATAAATAATACAGCGATCCTGATCGCACGGCGGAACTACCGCTGCTCCATTTCATTCTTTCTCGGTGTTTCGATCCGGTGGTCCAGCGTCACCACAACGACACATGGCAATACGCAAGGCTGCCTTGACCAGACTGTGGCTCGCAACAGCATCGGCCTGGTGTTGCTCACCGGTACTACGGTCGGGACGGTGTTCACGCTCTTCGTCGTGCCGGTGTTTTACTCACTGATCGCCTCACACCATCAGCTGCCGGAACCACATACGACTCCGAACGACGTGGAACCCGAAGAGCTGACTTTGGCGGGAGCGAGAGCGTAAACTACACTGAGAAGGAAGAGAGCGTGTCTCACACATTCCCGTACACGCGCCTGACTCTGGTGTTGGTTAGTGTTCTCCTTGGCACTGGTTGTGCCGGGTGGAATTACCAAGACATGGCCGACCCCTCGCGCGATATGTGGCAAAAACCACAAGGCGTGGTCGAGAAACTGTCCATCGCGACGGGGTCGCGCGTCGCAGATTTGGGGGCCGGCG